>QMVQ01000008.1 GCA_003661185.1 Candidatus Alkanophagales archaeon
ACGAACTTCCCGACGCCTGCGGCGGCAAATCGTAGTGGCGGCTTCGCTTCGTGCCTCACAAGCCCCGCACCTTCTCCGCATAAGCGGACTTGACCCGCTGCAGCAGCGCCCGCAATGTTTCCTTGCTGTCGTTTTCTGCGTCGAGTTCGGAGAAGCTTACCCCTAATTCCTCCAATTCCTCCCTGTTCAGCATGAAAGGCTCGTCGAGCGTCACGCTCCCGACGCTGAGGGAGAGCGTCGCCCAGCTCACGCTTAAAACCTGCGACGGAAACGCTTTCATGACGTTCGCTCTGAAGAAGTCACGGGTGTTCTCTGGAGGGTTTGAAAGCGCCGCCGTCACTCGCCGCCGCATTTCCTCAAAATTTATTTCGCGCATCTCCTTCGAGGCGAACGCCAGCGAGTCCTCCGGGTCGAAAATGGAGTCGTCGGCGGCGCCGCTCATGAGAGCGTCGGGAATCGCACCCTTCTGCACGTAAAACAGCACCTTTTCGTCAAGCAACGCATAATGGTTACAAATGCTAATGCCCTCCTCAGCCTTCTTAGGCTCGTAATTCACGAGAAACGCAAGCTTCGTCACCCAATCAATCCCATCAACGTAAGCTTCAAGCCGCCGCTCATTAAGCCTTTCAAATAACTTTTTCATATGTTTCAGCCCAAATTCGTCCCAGAAGCCCTTCTCTTCGCCTTCTTCATACATACGCTCGACACGCTCAAGGTAGAAATCCAGAATCTCTACGGCGTCCGTCGTTTCTCCATTCTCCAGCCGCAGCTTCCACTCGCAGGACTGAGTATCCACAGAAATTTTCTTAATCGCAGCGACGGGGTCTTCGAGTTGCGGGGCGTCGTCGAGCAGCCCCAGCTCGAAAGCCCGCATGACCATCGTCTGCGTCACGTCCCTCATTATTATCGCATACTCGCACCGCAATGCCTCGTAATGGATGTCATGGAGCCGCCAGTATTTGCGAGCGGCATGCGGCTGGTCCCTCGTGTTCAGAATTCCCCTGCTCGCCGTCGTCGAAAGCGAAGAACGTTGTGTCACGAACATCGCTCGTGGCGAGATCACGAACTTCACGCCGCTTATCTCCTCATCGAGGCTCTGCCTCGTAATATTTGCAGCGACGACGTCGCCGCCGCCGCAGAACACTATGCGAGCGACGAACCACGGGATTAACGCCCTTTCAACACGTCTCCAATCCTTGCATGCAGCTCTGAGCGTGAGCGTGTTCCCGTGCGTCGCATACGTGTTCGTGACTATGCCACGCCTCTCGGCAAAGAAGTTGGCAACGTTGTTTTTGTGCACTGAAACTTTCTTTTTCAGCGAGAAACTTGCTTCCCTTGCGCCTACGAACGCATAAATCTCAGAAGCCCGCTCGTAAGCCAGAGCGTCTAAGGGGGCGTTGTAGGAAGGCGTAGAAATCTCCAGATGTCCCAAATCATCGTAGATACGGCAGCCATTCCTCGCAAACGACGAAACTATAGTGCGCTCGTGCTCCTCCTGTGTCACCTCAGCAGAAATGTCCCAATTTACAATTCGAGAGAAATTAACTCGCTTCAGTCCCTGTATCGCAGCGCTTACGAGTAGTGAAGGGTTAAAAGGCACCGCCGCGCTCAATGGATACTCCTGCTCTATGCCCCTGATCTTACTCTCCACGACGCCGCTCATCTGCGTGGTAGCCTCGTGATTCTGCAGCCCCCGTCGTCCTCTTCATTGTTCTCCGCCTCAGCTTCAGCTTCCTCCCTCTTTATCTCCTCTATCTTGCCCTTGATGCTCTCCTCATTCCAACCATCAAGTTCGTCAAATCTATACGTTCGGCTGCCTGAATATAACAAGTAATCCAAATAAGGATTCCTGCTTATCCTCTCCCTTATTTCCCGGCTTATCCGCTCCTCCCAGTGCCGCACGTCCTCCTCCTCCGCAAGCAGCCTCACGAGCACTTCTCTGGCACCGCTGCTACGCCGCCGCTCCCCTAAGAAAACAACGACGACGCTTGGCATCCTCGCAAGCTCCGGATACCTCGAAAACAGCTGCGAATATTCATCCTCGCCCGGACGCCTCACGTCTATCCTTATCTTCGGCTCCTTTGTTATCGTTATCTTATTCCAGCTTATCGTGGCGTTCTTGAACTCCTGCGCCAGCCGCACTCTCAGCTCCGCCCTCGAGTTCTTCGGCGGGAACAACAAAGCCTCGGCAATGTCTTCTTCCGTTAAAATGCGTTCGACGCCTATGCGGTCCGCCACCTTCTCATAAAGGTCATACTCACAAAGATTCGTGAACGCAAAGCTCGCCGCTATTTTCTTCTCCGTCTCATCATCTATCATATAATACTCGGAACGCAGATGCCTCCCTGAATACTCAAAGTCATCAATCTCGTGCTCGACCACCCAAAGCTTCATTATCCACTCTATCCGCCGCACCAGATACGGGTCTTCGAGCAGACCTTGGTTCAGCTTCTCGCACACCCGCTTAAAAGTCTTCAGCGCATACTCGTCCCAATAATCAGTTTCACGCTCCTCAAAAAGCTCCTCTATTGCATCTATATAATAGTGATTGAGGTAATCCATCACCTTTATCCTGTCGCCGTTCGCCAATCTTATCTTCCAGTCACCGTTGATGTTCTGCGAAATTTCCTTGAACGTCTGAAGCGGGTTCCAGATGTCAGGCACCTCCCTTATGATGCCGTTCTCAATTGCATCTATGACGTAGGTCGTGATTGCATTGTTCAACAGCCTCGTAACTTCCGAGCGCAATCCTTCACCGCTCGTCACGTGCACTCGCATTTTATCCTTCGACGTCAACGGCTCGTCTCTCGTCGAGAGTATCGGCCATTGCGACGGCGACTCCGTCATCACCCTGCGAGCGACTACCGCCTTCGGCGAAATCACGTAACGGACGCCGCTGCTGTCAAGGATATAGCCGCCAGCGCCGCAGAAGACCTTACGCAGCACCAGATACGGAATGAAGAGCCCCTCTTTCCCAGCAAACCTCCGCCGCTCCACCATGTAGGACTCGTGCGTGCCCCGACTATACCTCTTGTCAATCTCAACGTTCGCCTTCCAGCATTGTATATACACATCATCGCCGCTTCTCTTCCCGAAACGCTCCCGATATCGCTCGCTCGCAAGCTCGGCGCCGAGCTGCATGTATATTTCTGACGCCTTATCGTATTTGAGAACTTCAAAAGCGTTCCTGCATTCGGGCGTCGCAATCTCAAGATGCCCACCTGTGCACACGTAGATGCGGGCGCCGTTCCGCAGAAATCCGTCGTTACGCCGCTGCAGCTTCGAGCAGATGGCTGAAATGTCGTCGAAGAATTTGTATTCTTCCAAGGACCGAATTATCTCGTCAACGTGGTAATATCTTGCATACCTGTAGAGCTCAGTAGCTTCTGTATTTATACCAACTCGGAACTCATGCTCTATTCCTTGCCACCGGTTAAAATTATCCATAAAGCTCCCCTCAATTACGTTAATCCGCTTCAGTGCCGTTAGCGTCGTCGCATCACGTCGCTCAGAAATGCATGCCTGTATCCTCTTCTAGCTTCTTGTGGTAGCCCGCTGCTATCATCTCTTCTGCACGCCGCTTCAGGAATCTGTTGAAGCCCTCCTTCAGGTGCTCCAGCGTCACCCCTATCTCCGATGGCGACCTATATTTCTTGCTCAGCTCCAGCGCTCGCTCTTCTACGTCAAGAACTCCGTCAAGCCCTTCCCGCACCCATATCTCAGCGATGTCTGTCCTCCCAACAATCCCCTTCTTCAGCATGAATATCGTTCGTTCCTCAAGCGCTCTGTCCCTCGCATAATAGAACATCTGCGCGATAAACCGCCCTGTGACGGAATCACGACGCCGTATGGTCCCGATCTCTGTCTCAACAATGTCGTCCGTATACATGTAATCAACAATCTCTTCGACGAGATAGTTCTGGGCAGCAGCTACATCACCGAGCTCCTCCACCAGCAAAGCATCCATGGGCACCTTCCTCGCATATATCCTAGCGATGGAGAACGCCGCCTCCTTATCCGGCTTCGGCACCTCTATTATCTTGTCGAAGCGGGAGCGTAGCGCTGAATCTATAAGGTGAAGACGGTTTGTCGCCCCGATAACCGTGAGGTGTGGGTGCAAGTCGTAGAAGCCTTCGAGGATATCAAGGAGCTGCCCGGTAACACGCTCGGGCGCCCCTGAGGAGCCAACATACATGCCTCGCTCCTGCGCCAGCGCATCTATCTCATCGAAGAAAATGACGCCATAGTCGTTCTCACCGCTCTCAAGCTTCTCGTTCGCCGTCTTAAAGACTAATCTCACATTCCGCTCGGATTCGCCGAGCCACATGCTGAAAAGCTCGCCGGCGCCGACCTTCACGAACTCGCAGTTCGGCAGCGCCGTCGCAAGCGCCTTCGCACACATCGTCTTCCCACAGCCCGGCGGCCCATACATCAAAATGCGACGGGAATGCTCCCCATATTTGGAATAATCATCAGGATTGAACATTGGTAGTATTATGCTCCTTATAAGCTCCTTCTTAACTTCCCTCAAGCCCCCAATGTCATTGAAACTTACGCCTGGGCTTTTTGTAACCTCGTATTTTGAAAATTCCCTCGTCACGTAACGCCTCTTTATGTCAAAGGTCATCGGTATCATCCCAACCTTCATGCCCTCTTTTAGCGCCTTCCTCTCTTCCTCCGAAAGCTTCTTGTATATCTTGTTTTGCCCTCGTCCCGTCGAAATCTCACTAATCCACTCGTCCCCCTCACACCGTATCTCCTCAACCTCGCCGACGATGAGGTCCACCATCTTGTTGTAAGCCCGGGTTATGCCGACTGTAAAGCCCGTCGGGCTTTTCTTGTCCGGGATGTGCCCTATGAAAACATATTGCCCCTCCCTGAGGTTTCGCACCTCCTCGTCGGAGAGCAAACCGTAGGGCAAGACCTTTAACGCTCCGTTTACGTTCACGACGGCACCGTCCTCAAGCTTCTCAACTATAAACCCTATGTCGAGCGGCGGTGCCTTAGCCTTCGACACCAGACGCTCCAGCTCCTCCTTGTAGGTCTCCAGCTCCTCGTATCTCCTCAATAACCTCCGGTACTCGCTCTCTAACCGCTCATACTCATATCGGGGGACATATTCATCCCTTGCCATATCTTTTCTCCCTTAAATCTATTGTATTTCCTTTTATAAGATTGTCGCTGACCGCTCTTTTTTTATCATATCCATCTTATTAAGGAGGCGAGCGTTTATTAAGGGGGCAAGCAACAGATGGCGATAGACGCACGGCAGGCTGCGATCCTCGGCGCTGTTCAAGGCGTATTAGAATGGCTCCCCGTGAGCAGCGAGGGGCAATCTATGCTCCTCATGCTTAAATATCTCTCCATAAGCGTGAGCGAAGCTTTTTCTCTTGCAATATTCTTGCATCTCGGGACGATGTTCGCCGTTTTGTTAAGGTTTCGTCGTGAATTTCTGCACATGGTGCTGAACCCCACGGCGAAGCTCTCAAAACTCGTGATTCTGGCTACGCTCTCCACAGGCGTCACCGCTGTGCCTTTATTTTTCTTCGTAAAAAACTTCAAGAGTGGCGACATGGTCTCCTTGCTCATAGGACTGATGCTCATCGCCACCGGGCTCCTGCTCAGAGCCGCAAAAACGGCATACGGGCGGAAAAAAGCCGAAGATTTGAGCGGCAAAGAGGCTTTCTTTCTCGGACTCTTCCAAGGCCTTGCGATATTGCCCGGGGTGTCCCGCTCCGGGACGACCATCACATACCTCCTGCTCAGCGGCGTCGAACAGGGACAAGCACTCATCGTATCATTTTTGATAAGCGTCCCCGCAGTCCTCGGCGCCGTGACCTTAGAAGCGCTCTCCGGCAACTTCGTATTCTTCCAAAACGGCTTAGTAATGCTACTCACCTCTTTCGCCATGGGCTACTTAACGATGGACGCTCTCCTGAAACTTGCCAAAAAAGTCAACTTTTCAATATTTTGCGTATTTTTAGGCGTGGTGACCATTATTATCGTTGCGCCTGCCTTCGGCTTGTAAAAATGAGGGCAAATATCAATAATAGGGGCAAAATAATTGTTGGGAATTCTGAAATTGAAAAATCCCGTATATAAACGTCGTCATCCACAGGCTCGCCGTCGTCCCACTCGCCGTTATCGTTTATGTCCACGACTATGCTATACTCGCCGGGCGTCAGCGTCGCATTCCATATCTTAGCAAACGCACTCCCCTCGTCATCAACACGCACAACCTCGACGCCGCCTGAAACGTCCTTCAGAGCAGCTCTACTCCGCCAGTCCTTATCCACAACGTATATACGAACTGTGGTGTTCGCAGGCAAGTATTTGACGTAGCAATATAGGCTTTCAGACACGTTGAACACGTCTTTTTCATGCCTCGTGGCATCGCAAGACCTCACAAGTGGCGACAACGGCTGCGAAGGCGGGGAAGAGGAGTGGTGGTGCCGTCTGATGTGCCCCTTATGCTGCGGCTCCGCCATTTCCACTACTGAAAAATTCCCAACGCCGTCATTTTCGAAATTGAAAATGCCTTCACCAGCACCTACCTCGTCGAAAATCACGCAAAACCCCGTAACATTGTCGTTAGCGGTTGCATTCCTCCATATCAAAATGTGCGAGACGTTCCCGAACTCGTCAGAAACCACAAGCTCATGAACGCCCGAGGGGTCGTTATGAGGGACCAAAACGTTCCCCTCTGCTACCGGGGATGGTTGTATCCAAGTTCTATAATCGGTGTTCGGCAGCAAGCCCGTCGCTTTCACATACACGGCATCTCCCTCTACAAATTCCACCTTCTCAACGCCATTTTCGTCCGTCGTTACCACGACAGGCTCGAATTTATAATGCACATCCTCTCTTAGGATCTTTGGCGTGAACGTCCTCCTAAAATCACCGCTTACCAATGTCGCGCTCACAATGACCAGCTTCGAGTCCGAGAGCGCAAGGCCGTCCGCCGTCCCTTTTATCTTCATCCTTAGCCCCGGATAAGTCTCGTTAAATCTTTTTATGTCCAGTATCAGCCGTGTATGGTCTTTTACGTTCAACACTACGCTCTCAGCGTTTATTTCCATAGCGGACCCTTTCTGGGATATGATTATGCCCGCCGAGTTATTCCAGTCGGAAAACGCCCTCGTGACGCCGTCGGCGTCGCTAATTTCCACGTTTAGGAAAGCCCCGTTGACGCCGTTTCCCGAGCCTCTGCTGAATATTTTGACATACGCTCCCTTTATCCACATCCCATACCGTTCGGCGATGTAAGAGAAGCGTTCCACGTTGCCTGAACCGTTTATGGAATATGCATACTCGTCGGCGATTGGAGCTTTCGGGCTCGAAACGAGAGGCAAAACCATGACAAACACCATGACTGCGAAGATGACCGTGGCAAAGTTTTTCTTTAGCCTCAATGCCCTCCTCCCCGTCAGTTATGTTCGTAAACAAGTATTTAGTCGTTTCCATAGAGGAAATAATTCTTTCCTTCAGAAAAATTCCCTGATAACTTTCAAGGGCACCCCCAGGGTTGAATGAAATCATTTGGCAATTATTTGAAATTTAAATTTCAATCATCTGCGAATATTTTTCGAACTACAAAAACATATTTAAGGTGCCAAGTTGAAATTTCAGTGGATGAGCATAATAGATGGCAAAGATTGGGAAATGCTGGAAGAATATTGGGCTGAACAATATGAAAAAGACTATTTGAGTTTCAGTTCTCCACCCTTGTATGTCGTGGTCCCGTTGCTACTACCCGCGGGTCAAAACTCGTCCAAATGAGCATCTTTGAGCAGATTCTCGTCCACGACGACGGTTCTTCTCGCCTTGCACGACTTCACCGCCGCAAGGGCTACTGCAAGGGCGTGGATGCCCTCCTCCCCGGATGGGCTGAGTTCTTCGTTGTGCACAATTCCTCTCAAGAAATACTCCAGCTCGCTCCTTAAAGGCTCTCTTTTCTCCACAAAAACGTCCTCTACGAAATCTCTTCTGTGAATTTCAAGCGTTTGCGCAATATAGTCCATATACGCAACGCCTTTGACGCCGACAGCGACGAGCACCCTCACCTTGTGAGGCGTCAGCCAGTTTGTGTCCACAAGCCCCGCCTTGTTGCCTTCGTAACCGAGCAGTATGGAAGCATAATCCTCATGCGAATGCATCCCGTTGCCAGCTATCGCAGACACGTCTCTAACGTTCTTCCCATATAAAAACGATATCACATCTATGTCGTGCACAGCAAGGTCTATTATCACGCCAACATCCCTTATTCTCGGCGGGTGCGGACCCACCCTTTTGCTCGATATTGAAACGACATTGCCGAGCTTTCCGGCGTCTATTTCCCCTTTAAGGGCGATGACCGCCGGATTAAAGCGTTCAACGTGCCCAATCATTATTTTCACGCCCGCATCCCGTGCTGCGTCCACGATATTTCGGGCGCTCTTCAATGTGTGAGCAATAGGTTTCTCGATGAGACAGTGCACCCCGTGCTCTATTGCGGCTATTGCCACTTCCTCGTGCTGCGTCGTCGGCACTGCTATGCTCACAGCATCAACGCACTTAAGAAGCTCGTCGCAGTCGGTAAAAGCTTTAGTATCATACAATTTCGCGACCTCTGATGCTTTCTCTTCATCAACGTCCGCCACGCCCACAAGCTCGACACCTTCCATCTGGCTGTAAATACGAGCGTGGTGAACGCCCATCTTCCCCACGCCTATGACTCCAACTCTCATCCGTAAATCACCTCCCTAAGCGCTGTTGCGCACTGCTTCAGCTCCTCTTTAGAAACAGCCGGATGAATGGGGAGAGAAATAACTTCTTTAGCCAATCGCTCCGCAACGGGCAAGGTCTCATCGTAACCCAGGTCCTGGTAAAGGGGCTGCTTGTGTATGGGTATTGGATAGTATATCTCGGCGCCGATGCCTTTCTCTCGTAACTCCTTTACGACGGCGTCACGACTGATTTCAGTATTAACCACTCTTATCGTGTATTGATGGAAGACGTGCGTGCAGCCTCTTTTGACCGATGGCGGGACCACGCCCTCCACGTTTTTTATGCAATTCGTTAAGTATTCTGCGTTCTCCTGCCGCCGCCTCGTCATGGCAGGGAGCTTTGCGAGCTGGACAATTCCTATCGCGGCACTCACATCGGTCATGCGCATGTTGAAGCCTAGGAGTTCGTGGAAATATCTCTGCCTTGAGCCGTGCGACCTTAGCATCCTTGCATATTCCGCAATAATTTTATCGTTCGTCGTAATCATGCCGCCTTCCCCGGTGGTCATGTTCTTCGTAGCATAAAAGCTAAAACAGCCCACCCCGAAAGAGCCGACTTTCTTCCCACCGAACTCCGCACCGTGCGCCTGGCACGCATCCTCCACGATTAGAAGATTGTGGTCCTCCGCTATCTCCACCAACGCCTTCATGTCCGCAGGATGCCCGTATAAATGGACGGGCATTATTGCTTTCGTTCTGTGAGTGATTTTATTTAAGACGGCATCAGGATTTATGTTGAAATCATTCTCGTTGATGTCTGCGAATACAGGCTTTGCGCCCGTGAGGAGGATCGAATTTGCGGTTGCGATGAAGGAGAACGGCGTGGTAATGACCTCGTCGCCCTCGCCTATGCCGTGCGCTAGGAGCGCTATATGCAGAGCGGCGGTCCCGGAACTCACGGCAACGGCATGCTCGACGCCGATAAACTCCGCAAACCGCTCCTCGAACTCTTCAACTTTTTTCCCTTGAGCAAGGTAGCCTGTTTTTAACACCTCAACCGCGGCGTTTATCTCGTCCTCCTCAATTATTGGTTTTGATATCCGTATCATATCAATCGCGCTTGATACTGGTCAATGTCTAGAAAAAACCATATCTTAGGGGTATAAATAACTTTCGGAGACCTCTAAAAAGTTATTTTTACGTAAAATCTTGCGGTAATCGCCAAATTCAACGCAAATCTCCTTATCGTAACTTTCATATTATTGAAACTTATTTTTCCAAAGCCATTCACGTATTAACCAATACCTGAAAAATATCAACAATGAAAAAATATTTGCAGTTCGCTTAAAATCGTTTGTTGGCGGTAATAATTTCGAGTGCAGAAGGATAGTAGGGCATCGCTTTATTCGTTACCGTGCTCCTCGGTTTGCTGCCCACGACAGACGCATCGTTATAACAAGAGCACAGCAAGTAGGATGCAAAGGACGCCAACTACGTCCATCATGCTCGTGATGATAGGAATGCACTCATTGTCAGGGTCAAGCCTGAAGGCGAAGGCAGCGACTGCCACGTAATACGTGAAAAAGTTCAAGAAGGTTGTGCAAAGCAGCCCGCCGAAAAGCGTTACCGTCGCTATTTTTACGAGCGGGGGCGCCGCCGCAAGACCGAGAGCGAGGCTTGCCGCCCATGCCGACACACCGACCAGCGAGAACACGCCCACCGCAAATATGTAAATGACGATGAAGTTTTTCAAAATGCCCTTTTCGGGGAGGGGCTTCGGGCTTGCGGTGCCGATGTGCAGCATGGAAGAAATGCGAGCCGCTAAGATTCCTGAAAGCGCACCGCTCTCTGCGAGGAACGGGGGAATCATGATAAGAAGGGCAGGTAACGCTAAGAAACTCTCAAGACGAGACTCTATCGTAACGCCCGCGAACGCGCTCAGCAGCCCTGCAACGAAAAGTATCGGCACACTCTCCCTGAAGATTCGTCGAACGTCCCTGTCGTCGGCGTCCAGCCCGCAAAACGCACAAGCCGCAGCGAGTGCCACAAAGATTATGAAAAGCGCTAAAACCACCCCTTCGGGAAGTAAAAGTGTGAACAAGGCTGCCACGTATAATGACGGGAGTGTCACGACGTCGCCGACTGCCGTAACAAGCGGAGCCGAGACATTATCAAAGTCCCAGTTGCGTCGATAACCGAGTATAGAAAGGGCAATGACGACGAAAAGGAGAACGACGCCTGAAATTACACCACCGATGACAGAGATTACAACAAACGCTGCTACACTTATGCTTCTAAACCCGAAAAGCACGGCTACAGCCCTTGCAAGGAGGCCGAGGACGACCGACATCAGCAGCGTGATGAGCAACGATACCTGCAAGTTCTTGCGGAGGATGCCCTCTCGCAAACTCGGTGTGAACACCCCGATGTGCATCGCCGTGCCTAAGCGGGAGCCGAGGGCGCCATAGACGTTCCCACGCATGTCTATCGCAGGCGGTATTAATATCATGAGACCGGGGAGAAGTCGTAACATGTCCATCATGAAGCCCAGAGAAACGCCGGCGAGAAGGTCGCCGAGAGAGCAGAGAACAAGCGGAAAGGTTCCTTGCTTAAAAACATCTGAAAATTCGTAGAAGAAGTTTAAAATCGCACCTAAAGCCCTTAAGACGCTTATGTTTACCCTCTCGAAATGCACCTTGCTGGGTAAGACCACTTTCATGCGTAGCACGCCCCCTTGGCGTCGTCGAAGTCCCCAACGCCTCTAATCCCCCGCAGATGCTCTTAGCGACCATCTCAGGCTCTCTCCTATGAGCGCTCATCCTATATAAACGTTTCGTCCCACGTCTTGCAACACGTCTCATGTTAAACCTCGTCAGTCGTGATCGGTAATGACGCCAAAAACAAACTCTTCTAGCTCTAAAATCTTCAGCCACTGTTCTACGCAGTCGCACGTCATCTCAGCGAAGACGTTAAGGTCCTGCGTCACGGAAAAACGGCGGATGGCAGCCGCCACTTTCTTGTCACAGCGTCCGCAATTATGCGCCCCTCGCTGCGAGCCGGCACCCACTGGGTCAGAAATCAAAACGCCCTCGTAAAACTCTTTTATCCGCTTCAGAGCCTCCACAGCGCTCCAGAGCCACGGCGGGCGGTAGTGGCGCTCCCACCACAATTTTTCAAGAAACGTGTTGCGTTGCACGTTGCACAAGTTCAGAGAAAGCACGTCCGAAAAGGTGACGGCTCTCGCAGACCGCACAACGTCCTCCAGTGCCGCATGCTCCGTGAGAAACGGCGGCTTCATCAGGAGGTATGTGCGGAGGCACGCTTCTTCGCTTTTAACAACTTTCGCCGCCCGCAGGAAGTCTTTAAAGCTAAAGCCTTTGTTTATGAACTTTTCTCTTACGAAATCGTCGGAGGTTTCAAGCCCGATGGCGACCTCCAAGCCCGCAAAACGCTCAACACACTCGCCCACCCGCTCAGGCGTGATGAACTCGGGACGACTCTCCACAACCACTTTCTGCACGCCAAGCTCTGCTGCCTTTTTCAAAATTTCAAGTCGCACTGCTGAGGGAAGTTCGTCGTCGTCAAAGAAGCTGCCAGAGGTGTAAATCTTCAAGATTTCTGGAGACTCCGCACAGCGTCCTTTCAGCTTGTGAATTGCGAATTCGAACTGTTTAACCAAGGCTTCTGGCGGCTGTGGCGTGCCACTTTCCTGCCAGTAGCCGCACATCGTGCAGCGACGCCAGCGACAGCCCGTCGTCCGCAGGACGACGACGAAGGAACGTGCTGCTCTACCGTCAAAGAAGTCCCGTTCCGCCCAGAAGTTCGTTGGTAAACTCATCAGATTATTTTTGTTTGGCATTTAACTTCTTCGGCGGGAAGTCCCCTTCCGAAAGGGAGGGATGAGAGCCGAAAAATATAGTGTGATACTAACTATAATACGATGAGTAAAGTTACTATAAAAGTGGAAACAGACACTCATAAGAAGTTGCTTGAGGTAGTTTCGAGATTACAACTGAGAAAGAAAAGGCGAGTTACAATCGATGAAGCAATAAGGGAGTTGATTGAGCATGCTAAGCTATAAATTCCGCTTATATCCTTCAAAACACATCCAAGAAAGGCTTGGCGAACATCTTGAGTTTTGTAGACGGCTCTACAACCGATTGCTAGAGGAGTTGGACAAAGCAAGGGAGGAGGGTAGAAGACTGACAAAATATGACACTCAAGCTCTGATTCTTAAGTTAAAGGAGGAGAAACCAGAACTCAATAACGTGTATTCAAAGGTTTTGCAGATGGTGAACTACCAGCTGTGGAGCAATATCAAGGCACTAGCAAAGCTAAAGGAGAATGGTAAGAAGGTAGGTAAACTGCGATACAAAGGCAAGGGATGGTTCAAAACGATGAATTATAACCAATCAGGCTTCAAGCTGGAAGGGGATAAACTCATCTTGTCTAAAATCGGGGCTATAAAGATAAAGTTGCATAGAAAGATTGAAGGTGAGATGAAAGGAGTCATAATAAAACGTGAACGCTCTGGTAAGTGGTATGCCATCTTTCAGGTTGAAGATGAACCAAAACCATTACCAAAAAGTGGTAAAGTAGTGGGGGTTGATTTGGGAGTGAAACATTTTCTCACAGACAGCGATGGGAGGCAAATAGAGAATCCAAAATACTACGAGAAGACGCTTGAGAGAATAAGAATTCTCCAGAGAAATCTATCGAGAAAACAGAAGGGTTCAAAGAACTGGGAGAAGGCAAGAATAAAGCTTGCTAAGGCATATGAGAAGCTTGTAAATCAGCGAGATGACTTTCTCCATAAGCTTTCAAGGTTCTATGTGGATAACTACGATTTGATTGTTGTTGAAAACTTGCTAATATGGTTAGAAACCACTTAGCTCAAAAGATACTGGATGCCTCTTGGGCTAAATTCTTTCACATGCTCTCCTACAAAGCTGAGAACGCTGGTAGGAGAATTGTGAAGGTAAACCCAAGAGGCACTTCGCAAGAGAATGAAGATAGAATAGAAGACAGAGATTACAGAGCATCTCTAAACATCCTGAATAGAGCTTTATCGGGGCTGGGACGGCCCTTAGTGCCTGTGGAGGAGAGGCTTCTACTCCGTATCACCGCAGAAGCGGTGCTCACGGGGCAAGTCTCTCGAAGCAGGAAGCCCCTTGCGTAAGCGGGGGGTAGTTCACTCAATGCCGCCGTCACGAAGCAATGCGAAAAATTAATAAATTATCATGATTAAAGGGCGATGGATGGAAAAGAAGGACGCATTATCCGTGGCTGTTGAAACATATAACGAAATTTTAGACACGATGCGGCATCGCATCGCCGATGCCGAGGCACAGGGCAAGGAATACTACACGCCGCTCGCCGTCGCCGGCGAAGCCGCCGAAATGCTCATGCGGCAGGGGCAGGTTGACATTGAGGAGCAGAGTCTGTCGCAGGTGCTCGACGGGGCGGACCGCTTAGCCAAGCTTGTTAACCTAAGATTCTGCTCTGGGGAAAATGGAGTCGTTACGGTTACTTTTGGGTGGCTGCACGGCGGCGTGATGTTCACAGTGCATCCCCTGGGCATATATCCGGCGAGGATTACTGAACCTATATATCCAGTAATTGCATATTACAACAAGAATTGCGATTACTTCTACCACTTCACCGAAAATGCGTATTGTCCGACGAAGTGGCGGATGGAGAACCTTCTCAACTCGACCTTCGACTATACCGCCCTTTTCGACCACGGCGGCTCCAGCTACTTCAGCAACAAGGCTTTCGGCGTCGGTCCGAGGGTTCTCGGGCACCTCGCCGGGCTCGGCGTCATCGCGAAGCAGCGTCCGTTCTACGACCCCAGCATCATCCTGCTCTGGGAGGAGTTGTACTGGCTGAAAAAGGATATTAAGAAGCTGAAGGCGAACATTCGGGTTGCGAAGCGTCCGACGCTCCTCAATGCGAAGAAGGCGGAGCTCAAAAAAGTGAAAATAGACTGGAAGTTCTTCAGGCACTTCCCGATCGAAATACGGTGGCGCAAATACAAGCATCGCCCGGTCTGGCTCCTAATTCAAGAGGTAAAGCGGCTGAAGGATGACCCGAAGGCTAAGGAGCGCATCGACCACATTGAGGAGCCAAAAGTGATAGAAGACCCATTCCGTGTGCTTTACAAAGCGCGGCGCTGGCATACTTATCCTTACATGTTCGACAAGGAGCGTGTGCCGCTGAAAAGCGTGGAGGAGTATAAGGAAGAAATAAAGAAGCTGAAAGAGCTAAAGAAGACGCTCAAAAAGCTTTATAAGGAGCGTATAAGGGCTGAGAACGAGAAGGGGGTTAAATGGCTCAAAGAGGTATACAGACCGACGAAGCGGGCGTTGAAGCAGATAGACAAGACTCCGAGGATGCGAGAGCTACGGCGGCGCTGGAAAAAGAGGAAAAAGTGGATTTTAAATACCGCCATGAAATACGGGATTGATTGCCTGCCGTATTACAATGAAGGCGCATTCCGGGATAAGCCAGAGATTCAGAAGGTGCTGGAAGAATTATATATCCCAACAATCGAACACCCAGAGCTGGGAGAGCGGCTGCGGTTCATAGAGTATGAGAACTTCCAGAACCTACGGGGCTGCCCCGGCAGGGAGAACATGTTAGGGCACATTTTCCTGCGGAAGTGGCGGCGTGTCGACTTTGCAAGATTGCTCAAGCATGAAAAAGCTTTCGGGCTTGGCAGGGTGACGTGGCCTGGAGTCCTGAGCGAGCTGCTCTGCAGAGAGTCCCGGGGGCGCTACCACCGCAACTTCCCCAACGCCATGGTCTTTAAGACTCCAATTCCGGTGTGGGGCATGGGCGAGTGGAAGGAACTGCCGAGATTCGTCCGCCACCACATTCCGTATCCGCTGCAATACCGCCTGATCAGGAATGAACACGGATATCCCTTCATGGAGCAGGACTACGACTACGCTTACCGGGGACGTTGGGAGTGCCGCCCCATACACCCGGCGCACGGCTTCCTCACCAATGGCTGTGAGCTTGGGGTGAGAATATGCACATATATCGGGTGGCTGCTTTCGCATCTGATGATGAAAAGGCGCTGGTGTGGCTGGGTCTCTACTACCGTCGGTGGCTACATGTATTGGCCGACGGATAGGCTCACGCTGCCCCATACCTGGGTAAGTAGGCTCACCCAAGCATGCTACCTGTACGGGGTATTCAATGTATAACATCCTTGAGAAGCGCCCTACGTCAAGATATCGCTTTCGAATCCCGCACGCTCGATGACTCGCTCAACAGCTACGTCACTATTCCGCCTCATACCACCCGTAATATTTTTTGAGCAGGCCCTTCAGGTTTTAGGCATATCCCGTGGGGCAAGGCTGCTGTGAACGGCCCTATCCCTCACAGCGAGCTATAAGAGATGCCATCGATTTAACCGATAGTGGTTCACTGAAAAGAGCCAATGACGTAGCCCCACCAAAGGAATGCAGCGCCAAAAATCACGGCGAACCACTCGTCCAGCGGATATAGCGTAAATGAATGCAGCAGTGGCGCTAAGACTATTACGCTAAAAAGCCCGGCGACCAACGGCCATAAGTTCATTTTTATCAGTGAAAAATCTCAAATGAATAAATAAATAATTTTCGCTCACGCTCTTGAGGAGCCAGAAGGAGAATCTCAGAAAAAGGAGCTTAAAGGTATGGAAGAAAATATTAAGATGCGTAATTAGTATTGAGCCGGGGTGGCCTAGTGGGTGAGGGCGCCCGACTCATAATCGGGAGGTCGCGGGTTCGAAGCCCGCCCCCGGCATCCCCGATAGACTTATATTCCTGACGCCCCCATGCATGTCCATGGAGGAGAGCACGAAGCGCTTTGTGCTTGCGGTGATAACAGGGCTTCTCGTCATGGTATTCCTTGGATTTATCCCCATACTTGGGGCGGTGCTTGCGGGGCTCGTCGCAGGACTCGTCGCGGGCGACAGCATTTCCCGAGGTGCAAAAATTGGATTCTTCGTCGGCATCTTTGCGATACTACTCCTAGCGCTGTTCGGCGACGCCATAGATGTGCTCAGGGGCAGCTTCATCACAGCCATAATGTGGCTCCTTGCCATTGTCGTCGTAATACTGCGGTTTATATGGTGGCTGCTGCTTTTGCTGCTGACCGCAATCCTGTGCCTCATCGGCGGTGCCATCGGCGGCTATTTGAAGAAAAAAGAGCTCATCTAAAACAAGCGTTTACAATATCACAAACCGCAGCCACAGCCTTGGAATCGTCGGGTAGCTCTATCAAGGGCTTCCCCACAAAGTCGAACTCTTTCACCACCTCGTCTTCAGGAATGGTCCCCACGAGCTCCAATCCTGTGTCCTTTATTTTCCCCTCAAGTGCGTCCAGCTCGCTCGTTACTTTATTTAACACGAGGCAAATCCTGTCAAATTTTATCTGAAGCTTTTCAGCTATGTTTTTTATGGACTTTGCGGTCTCGAGACCCCGGATAGTCGGGTCGCTCACCACGAGCAGCGTGCTTACATCACGGACGGTTCTTCTGCTAAGATGTTCGAGTCCCGCCTCGCAATCCACCACGACCTTCGAGAAGCGTCCTGAGAGCTTGTCTATGAAGTGGCGGAGCATGTC
>QMVQ01000009.1 GCA_003661185.1 Candidatus Alkanophagales archaeon
CCTCCGGGAAGAAGGCGCCGCTCGCCTCCATCAGCTCGACCGTCCCGGTCTGCGTAATCCCCGGACACGGCGCCCGGTCATAAGAACTCCGCTCGAACGCCGCAAACAACCTCTCCCTATGACTCATCTCCTCTGGCATTCACAACCCCAGTATAAAAGACGCTCAGACCCTATAAAAACTTGTTTAAGAAAGGAAAAAAGAATTTGCCTTCGTCGTATTTGGGTCGGATGTCGGACAAATACTTTTTGCAGTCGTTAAATTTTTAAACGATAAGCGGCGAAGTGTGATTGATAACGCCCACACGGGCCGGTAGATCAGCGGAAGATCGCTCGCTTGGCGTGCGAGAGGCCTCGGGTTCAAATCCCGACCGGTCCATAGATTCAAGACTCCGTAGCTGTAACGCCTTTTCTCTCCTTTTTACAGTCAGAAAGCCATTTCACAGAATCATAAGCCGCGTCAAAAGCTAAAAGTGCAAAGAAATAAAGCCACGAAAGCGGTGAAAAAACGCATAAAAGCAGCATGCTGACCTTCATCATGCACCTATGAGCAAAGAATGCCCTCAAAAATTTGGACGTATCATGTTGGGAATCAATATAATCATTGCCTCTTTCATCAATGATGCCTGCGGCGGTTAAAATAGCTAAATGAAACCATAGTAGGTTAAAAGAGGCAGTGACGCAGAACAACACCAAAAAAACAAAAGCATTAACCTTGAATACCAAATTATCGACCTTGCCCGCAAAAATAACCGCTAGAAGTATTGAAAGTAGGAGGGTCGCAGCTGCCGTATCGTTTGCGGACATGATTAACGCCATTATTACCAGCGCAGGAGCAACGACGCCCGCAAACCTCTTGTCAAAAACGTTTTCATCGAAAGTATCGTCTATGAATTTAAGTCCTGCACCAATAGCTGCAAAAGTAATAACAGTGTAATGCTGTGGTGTATTCAACAGCCCAAGCCCTATCACAAACGCTCTTAGAGGGCTGTATCTGATAAAACGAGATGTATAAGTGAATATGTAGGCGTATATGCATGTTGTATATACATAAATTATTAATACTTATGAGCAACTATAAGTAGGTCTCCATACTCTTTGACTATGACTTTTGTCAAAACTTCTTTTATCTCTCTCGTGGTCCGCAGCTTAACAAATTGCGGTATTAGTGCTTCTGTAAAATTTATGATTGGATTGTCTGGCATTTTAAATATTATCAGCCTACCGCCGTCCTTCAGGGCGTTGTATGCATTTTCGATAACTTTTTCCATATTATGCACGTATTCTAATACCATCGAAAGAATAACGATGTCGTATTCTTCGTCCAACCCCACATCGTTTTCGATATCGCAGTGCTCTATCTCGACCCATGAATACCCCCGGTTTTCTATCTTCGTCCTTGCGATTTCCACCATTTTTTTGGACTTGTCCAGCCCTGTAACCCTCCCATTCTCACCAACGATTTCTGCAAAGTATAGCGGGGAAACGGAGCCGCTGCCCATGTCCAAGATGTAATCTCTCTTGCCTATTCTTCCTATTTCTGTTATAGCCCACCTTACTGACTTGAACCAATCATTTTCCAACCAAATGCTCCAGATATTAGCATCTCTTTCGAAGTCGGTGGTGGCAAGTGGGTTATTCGGGTCGATGAGCAGATGGGGAAAAACGTTTATCAAAGACATAAAAAAGCTTATGAGATCTTCTTTCATCTTATCGAGCATGAAATCTCGCTTCTCCAATCTTATATTCACACCATCGACCAAGAAGTATTTCGAATTTTCCTTTTTCAATATGGAATACGAGCACAAAATATCCAAATACAACTTTAGGAGCCTCTTGTTCCTATAGCCATATTCCTCAGCGATGTCGTCAACCGTTTGTATGTTGTTTTCTATAGCACTGAAAATATTGGTGACAGAGCCTATAGATATTATATAGCCTTTAACGAATCTCGTAGCAGCTTCAATACTGTTGCCAATATCGGTTATTAACTTATTCATAGCGCATCCCTTAAAATAGAGAGGACTCTAAGACGTCTACGACCTGCTTGCCTATTTTCGAGAGCTTGTAATAACTGACGCCGTTTATATCTACCTTATCAACAAGCCCGAGCTCCACGAGGGAGCTGGAGCCGTTATATCTACTGCCCATGCCCCTGAGCCCGCCGAGCACGTTCGTCGCGTCGATTCCTATATTCCGAGCGATTTCCGCCGGATAAGACATGTTCGGGTATATTTTGTTGAGATATAATAAAATAGCAACCCTGACCCTGCTCCGTTTCAAGGAGCGAACTACTCTGGGGTCATATTGCAGGAAAGACGTGTACATACTCCCTCCCCCTTGTTTTGTTGGGATAACTAAAATATAAAAATTTTAGGTTTACCTCTCGGATGTCAAAGGGGCATTTCTACGTTTAAGGCCTTAAGGATAGCTTCTCTAATCAGATATCCAGCTTTGTGAAGGACAGTATCTCCGAGCTCCTTGTCGAGCTCCATGCTCGCCGTGCAAGGGTAAGAATGATGCGCTTTTGAAATCGCGTCAAACAGCTCGCGCAATGCAGCGTCGTCGGCGTCGGTCGGCGTCCTAAATCCTATTATTTTCCGAGCGACAAACCATGTAGAGCCGCAGGGGGCGCTCCGCAGGACCTCAGCGCTGCTTATAGCTCCGCTTTTTAACGAGATCCGCAGTTCCGGCTTGCCGACGCCAAAGTCTTCGACGAAGCGCCTCACGGTTTTAAAGCGGCTGACTACAGGGTCCCTGGGGTCTAAGGCGCAGAACGGCTTCGGAAAGGCGTATTCGACACCATGCATCTCGCAAGCGTCCTTTAGCTGCTGCCTGACGCCCACGGGCAGCTCCCTTGGGCTCTCAGCAGGAACTATCAAAGCGCAAACGCCAAGCTCCTCAAGACGTTTGGGTAAACTTAAGAGCACGTCAGGATGGATATTTATCGCTATGAGCACGTCTGCCGGGATTAAGTCGAGCAAGAAGCTCTCGGGAGCGTCTAAGAAATGGGGCAGGCTCTCGGGCGGCGGCAGGCTCACGGCAGCCGTGATGCTATCTGCATGGCTCCAGCCCACTCGGCATTCTACGCACGCTTCCCCACATGCTCGGCAGAACGTCGAATAATTCACGAGGTTGCCGATGACGACGTTGCCAAAATCGCCGCTGTATAAGAACTCAAGTTCCATTTTTTGTAGATGTTAGCCCCAACTCCGCACGTATTCATAAGCATTGAGAGCGGCGATTGCCCCTTGCGCCACTGCCGTTACCACTTGCTTCACGCCGCCCGAAGTGACATCGCCGGCGGCGAACAAGCCCTCGACGCTGGTTTGCTGCTTTGAATCCACGATTATGTAGCCTTTTTCGTCGAGCTGCACGTCAAGCCTTAGAAACCCGGTGCTCGGCACTTTCCCGACTTCGATGAAAATGCCATCCATTTCCAGCAGGAACTCCTCTTCAGTTTCTGTGTTCAGCACGCGCACGCCGCTTACGAGGTTCTTGCCGAGAATTTCCAAGACCTTAACGTTTTTCAGAATTTCCACTCCGCTTTTTTCCAAGCGACGCTCTATGATTTTTTCGGCAGTTCGCACGGCGTCGCCGCCGACCAGCATTTTGACGTCAGCAAGCTCGCTGAGCGTGAGCGCGGCATTCGCCGCCGCCGTCCCATCGCCGACGACCGCCACCCTTTTGCCCTTAAAGAGCGGGGCGTCGCACGTTGCGCAATACGAGACGCCACGTCCCAGGAGCTCAGCTTCGCCCGGCACGCCGAGCTTCTTGTGCGAAAGCCCGGAAGCGACTATGACAGCAACGCTCTCATACCTGTTTTCGGAGGTCTCCACGACGAAGACGCCCCCTTCCTTCCTGACACTTTCCACACTTTCAAAGTTACGAATCTCGACGCCTGCGTTCCTTGCTTGCGCTTCCATGCGTTCTGCGAGCTCCATACCCGGGATGCCGTCGGGGAAGCCGGGATAGTTTTCGATCTTCGGGGCGGTCGCCATTTGCCCTCCGGGGGCGGCGGCTTCGAGCACGAGCGTCTTAAGCTCCGAACGCACGCCGTAGAGCCCAGCAGTTAGCCCTGCAGGTCCGGCACCCACTACTAAAAGCTCCACACTTTGCATGTTTCGGTTTCCGTCGTCGATGAATTTACGCTTTACGGGTGCAAGGGTCTCATAAGTTCCAGGAATTATAGAATTCTCGTCGGCTTCGACGGTCTCGGCGCTTTGACGACGAGGACGCGGAGGACACCATTGCTCTCGTTATACCAGCAGTGCGGAATTCCTGCCGGACTTTCGATGAGCGTATCCTGCCCCACTTCCTCACGCTCATCGCCGATTTCAATGATTCCTTTCCCTTCGAGCACGTAAAAAGCAACGTCAACAGGCGTCACGTGCTTCTTCAACCGCTCCCCCGGCTTCAGCGTTATGTGAACCATCTGGGCGCTTTCTGCGTCATATATCTTGCGGGCGGCGACGCCATGCGGATTTGGAGTGACTTCCGTCTTCTCTACGTCTATTATTTTCATGATCACCCTCTTTTAGATGCCCAGCTTCGCCCTCTTCTCTTCAATGACTTTTTCCAGAAGTTCTGCCGCCTTCACGGGCTCCTCCTCAACTATTACTTTTCCGCCGGTGAGCTTCTCAACGTCCTCGGTGAAAAGCTTAACGGCTTCCTCGCTACCGGTTATCGGCGGAACGGGCGAGACGTGTGTCGTAAGCCCGTATGCGACTGCGAACACCGCATCGATCGTGGCTTTCTGCTCCATGTATTCGGGGGCGGTGACCGCCACCGGCAGGTCGGGAACGTCCACGCCAAGGGCGTCGGCGACGAGCCTCACCAAGTAAGCACATCTTCCGGTGTCGGTGCATGTCCCGAAACTGAGAACGGGTGGAATTCCGAGCTTTTCGCAGACCGCCCTCAGGCGCTCGCCTGCGAGTTCAAGGGCGTCCATCGAGGTCAAGCCCGCCTGCTGCAGGGCGGCGTTCCCGCAACCCATCGAAAGCACGAGAATGTTCCTTTTTATCAACTCTCTTGCTACAGTTACGGTGTTTGCGTCATGCGGTCCGTTTTTCAGCGTCGTGCAGCTCACAAGGGCTACAATTCCTCTCACGTCACCGCTTTTTATCGCTTCGAGCAAGGCGTCGAGCTTCCCACCGAGAGCCTTGAGAATCGCCTCTGGCGAGAAGCCTACAACGATCTTTTGCTTCTTTTCGACTTTGTGGACGCCCGCTTTACCCCTCTGCTTGAAGTTTTCGATGCCGATGGCGATGACCTCTCTCGCAACCTCCTCAGCAGCATCAGGCTCGTAATTTAAGCATTTGTCGATACCTTTGAGCCTCACAAGCTCGCTCACGGGCACTATTCTGACGCCGTATTTCTGATATTCAGGAAGGGACGGCAGTGCGCAATTCACGTCCGCCGCAAAAACATCGACGGCGCCCGTCGCAAGGGCAAACTCTTGAACGATCCAGTTTCCAACAATGCCCGCAAAGACTGGGCTATCGGAGCGCTGCAGGATTTCCTGACCGGTTTCAATGAAGCCAACAATACGGAGACCCTTTGCGCCGGCATCTCTCGCCCTCTTTTGAACCTCTTCGCTCTCGGCGAGCTTAATTAGAGCGGCTGCGACGAAGGGCTCGTGGCCGTCAACGGCGATATTCACGTATTCGGGGTCGAGGATGCCCAAGTCGGCTTCGCTCTCGTGCGGCATCGGCGTGCCGAAGAGGATGTCTTGGACCAGCTCTAAGGAGAGTTGCGCCGCCATACATGTTGCAATGCCCATCCGCATGCTCTTCTTCGCTAGAGAGACATGGTCGGAGTCCACATTTGTCATCGCTGATGTGCCTGTGACAAGGAGCTCGTAGAAAACCCCTCTCGGAAAGATTCCGAGCTTCCGCCAGAGCTCCTTCCTCTTTTCGGGCGCAAATATCTCAACAAGCTTGCTCGGCTCGTGCGAGCTGATGTCCTCAAGTATGAAGTCCGCAACTTTCCTTGCGAATTCTTGAACGTCGTCACCATCAATTCCCAGCTGGGAAGCGAGCCATCTCAGCTTCTCTTCGTCCTTGATCTCAAAAGGAGTCTTTCCCTCGGCTGTGGCTTTTAACGTCTTTGCTGCTTCGACAGCATGGTGGGCGTAAGCCATCGTGCCCAATAAGTTCTTATGGACAAAATTCCGAACCGCCATTCCCGCGGCGTCGATCCCGCAGGCGCCGTAAGGGGCTTTTCCAGATATCCGGCAGGGACCCATGCTGCAAAGCTGGCAGCAGAGACCTTGCTCGCCGAACTTGCACCTCGCCCCTTGGGCGTTGAAACGGTCGATGACGTTCGTCACGCCGTCAGCCTTCACCCTCCGATACTGCTCGTTTATGCTTTCGTGGTAGCTGACCCTCTCATCGGTCATGATTATGGCTTCTTAGAGGTCAAAGTTATTGTTTTTCCCTAAAATATTCGGGCTCCACATAGGCTCATGACAAAACGACGAAGATAAGCGGAGCGGCTTCCAAAAAGCTTATCTCAAGCTTTGACGAAGTAAGGCGCATGCTCAAAGTTCAAATAAGGACGCCCCTGCCGGAATCTTGTGTTTTCGGCGCCGTGAAAGAAATATTGAGGAACTCGGTCATGAAGATCGAGGGGCTGATGATGATCGATAAGAACGTGAAAGCCTTGCTGAGGGTCAAAGCGAACAAGGTGAAGGACATTCTCGCCGACCTGCCTGCATATTGCGAGGGCGTCGCCGTGTCGTCGCAGGAGGCGAAGGTATTGGTCAGGGAGCACACGTGTTTCGTCGCTCTCTCAATACTCGAAGCGGGCTGCATAATCACCGACGCGGAAATAGATGAGAGAGAAGTGATTTGGAGCATAGTTTGCGAGGACGAGGCGTTTCTAAACCTCATTAGAGGGTTAGAAGAGAGCGAAATCGATTTCGAAATCGTCTACAAGGGCGAGCCGGAAAAAGAGTCTGAGGTGACCTACAGGGAGGAAGAGATTTTGAGGCTGGCTTTAGAGAGGGGATACTTCGACTTTCCGAAGAGGATTAAGCTAGAAGAACTCGCAGATTACTTCGGCATCGCTTCCTCGACCCTCTCCGAAATTCTAAGACGTGGTCAGAAAAAGGTCCTTGAGAAGTATTTTGGCTTGAAAGGTTGAGGGTGTTCAAGATAGAAAAGGAATGCCTCAGAGCATTCTAAAGAGACGCATCAGCATCCCAGAGAGGCATAAGACGCCCAAAAAGCTTAAAGCTTTGCGTGTTACTGCTACAGTCCGTCTTGACGCTCTCATTTGTCAAAGCTTGCTCCACTTAAACGCAAACGCCACGCAAGAGCAGTAGCTAACAAAAGCACAACTAAAATCCATATTTCGCCCTCGAAGGATTTTCAAGCAGTGTAATGCAAATCGTGAACCTGTAAACAGGTTTTCCACGCTCAACCCTAAGGAAACTCGTGCTTTCTTTCTTCCTTCCACCAAGCACCCTCAGAATTTTCGAGGCGATGTGCCGTGCATCGTTCACGCTCGTCACGTAAAAATCAAGGCTACGCTCATCTTCGTAAAGCGGAATGCACTCGCTTCGCCCCTTATATCGCTCTATTATGTTCCTTAGCGACCTCCGTTCGTTTTCCGCAAGCTTCCTGCGGGTTTCCGTCCGTATTTGGAGGATTGCGTCGTGCATCTGTGTATATTGTCTCTTTTCTATTAATTACGACGACCACAAAGCAGCTTTAAAAAAGGAGTGAAGAGCGTTGATGAGAGTCCTCCTGCCGAAAGCATCGTAAAGAAGGCATCGATCGCGTATTTTCAGATACCTCCTGAAACTCTGGGATTTAAAGAGCAGCATTCATCAGGAGTGGCGTTCTTGAGGCGCTCGGCTACGAGGGCGAGTTAGGGAACGTGAGATTTGAAAAAGACGTGCAGGGTATAAGCGGAGCGACCTGCTCGCCTTCGACGAATATGGGAACGGCGTCTTTGTCGTAGAGTTCAAGAGGCAAACCATGATGACGTGTGCCGCTGCGAACGAAGTTCGAAGTGCCCCCTAACGGGTGTGAACTCTTGATATGGAGCGGGGCGAACTACGAATGAAAGCCGAGGACGTGGCAGCGGCGTTGTGGGAGCGACGTGCGAAGAGAGGAAAAAGTTTGAGACTTTTCTCGTCCTAAAAGCGATGTGATTGCGAGGGCTTGAGGCGAAACCGACGCCCTCGTTCACGAATTGTATGGGTTGGACAAAAGCTACTTGCAAGTCATCGAGGACTTCTTAAAGAGGTTTTAATTCGTAGAGTAGCAGTGGCGATGTGGAACACGAATTTAACAAGTTTGGACAAAATAGTGGCTGATGCTGACGTTCACTGAGTTCATGAGCGAGAGCGTAGGGATAACGTTCAAGGTTGCAAAGGTGTTGTGCACGAGTGAGTCGAAGTATCAAAAAATCGAGGTTTTCGAGAACGAGGCTTTCGGGAAGGTGCTGGCCCTCGACGGCAAGATTCAGGCGAGCGAGCTTGATGAGTTCCTTTACCACGAAATGCTGACGCACGTCCCGCTCGCAGCGCACAGAAGCCCGAAGAGCGTTTTGATAATCGGTGGGGGCGACGGCGGCTGCATCAGAGAGGCGCTGAAGCACGGTGTTTCCGTAAAGCTCGTGGAGATCGACGAGGAAGTCGTGAGCGTTTGCAAGGAGAATTTCGGGATAGACGGCGGCGCCTTGGATGACGCGAGCGTGGAGATTGTTTTCATGGACGCTTTTGATTTCCTTAAGGGCTGCGAGGAGCGTTTCGACGTGATTCTCGTGGACGCGACAGACCCCATTGGCGAGGCTGAGAAGCTCTTCTCCGAAGACTTTTACAGAACGGCGTTCGAAAGGCTCAATGACGACGGCGTGTTCGTGACGCAGAGCGGCTCGCCCGTGCACCAGCCCGACGTGCTCCGCAAGGCTCTCTCTGGAACTTCTAAGTTTTTCCCCATAGTGAGAATTTATGTTGCTCCCGTCCCTTCGTATCTTGGCTTGTGGAGTTTTGTCGTAGGCTCGAAGAAATACGAGCCCGAAACGCCGAGAAATGTAAGCGTGCCCGCGAAATTTTACGACGAGGAGATGCACGCCGTTGCCTTTAAGCTCGCGAAGCTTGTAAAAATATTCGTGGGGCTTGATTAAGCGGGAAAGGAATTAGGCTGTGAAAGGCATGAAGCGTGAGTTAAAGGTTCAACCGATAAAGGATGGCACCGTGATAGACCATATAACCGCGGGGCAAGCCTTGAACGTCCTAAAGATTTTAGAGATAAAACCAGGGACGAAAGAGGTAGTGAGCGTCGTAATGAACGTGCGCAGCGGAAAAATGGGGAAAAAGGACATCGTGAAGGTAGAAAACAGGGAGTTGAAGCCAGAAGAGGTGGATAAAATTGCGTTGATAGCGCCGAACGCCACGATAAACATAATAAGGGATTACGAGGTTGTGGAGAAGCACAAAGTCTTCTTGCCTACGGAGATAGAAGGTGTAATAAGGTGTGCGAATCCAAGCTGCATCTCGAATACTAACGAGCCGGTGCGTTCGAAGTTTCAAGTCGTCGAGAGCGGCGCCGGCGGCGAGGGCGAAGAGGTGCGCAGCAGGCTCCGCTTCCGCTGCGCATACTGCGAGCGCATGATGGACTTGGATGACGTGATGGAGCAGCTTTGATTGCGGCAAGCTCCAACTCGCTACCTAAGCCACGGCAAAGGCAGTCCGCCTCGCAGTCCGTAACATCCCCAAGAGTTTCTCCCTTACGGCGTCCAAATTCTTCCCGGTGAAGGTCGAAACTTCGTAGAATTCTTGCACCTCCGAACGTATCTTTTCAACGTTTGTCTTTATGCTTGCGCCAAGTGGCGTCTCGAGGAGGTCCATTTTGTTCAGGATGACGAGCATTGGCACTTTAAACTCCACCCGTATTTCTCGCAGCAGCTTGAGTTGCCGCTCTACGGAGTAGCCGCAGGTCTCTGAGGGGTCAAGGATGAAGACGATGACGTCCGCCAAGTGTTTTAGTGCGGAGATTGCTTGCAGCTCTATCTTGTTGCGTTCGGAGAACGGTCTATCAAGGAGTCCAGGCGTGTCAATGACGACATAGCGTTCGTTTCCGTTGAAGATGTGCCCGACGCTCACGTTTTTCGTTGTGAAGGGGTAAGTTGCTACTTCGGGCTTTGCCGTGCTCATTCTTGCAACGAAGCTCGACTTCCCGACGTTTGCGTAGCCTGCGACGACCGCCGCAACTTCATCCCCGCTGACGATTGGCAGGCGACGCAACAGCCGCCGTGCCTCCTTCAGGACCTCCAGCCGGCGCTCCACCCTCTCTACCACAGAAATTATCCTGCCGAGAGCTTCTTTCCGCAGCGCCACAGCTTCCCGCTCCGTCGCCCGTCTCATCTTGCGTGAATACTCCTGCGACAAAGCTCTAATCTTTGCAGCTGCCCAATCGAGCGAGGCTAATGCCGAACGCACAGCATCAACGCCTATTAAAACGTCTAAAGTCTCACGATAGAAAGGATGAACTTCGTCAAAGTTTGGGAAGCCACGGACGACGTTTTTAAAAGTATCTGCAAAAATGTTTGCGGCTGTTGTTACCAGGACACGCTCTTTTCCCCTTTTGTCTCGTAAAGCCCTTTTCGCCTTGACAGCACGCCTAAGCGCCCGCTCCACAAGCTCTTCGGCGGCGGGGACTTCTGGAATTTTGTCAAACATCTTCATCTCACGTTTTTTCATGCGTTGCCCCCGACACCGCAGCACCGGCTTCTGCGCTCGCTGCCGCTTCGTCATCGACGACGCCTTCGACCTCCCGCTCCCACATCTGGACGAGCATCCCCGGATACTGCTCGTAAGGTTCTCCAACGCGGCGGAAGCCGAACTTTTGGACGAGCCGCTCTCCGGACTTCTGCCCGACAAGAATGTTCACGTAATTCACCTTGCACTTGTTGCAGCGGGCGAACTCGATGAACTGCTCATACATGGCAGACGCAACACCCTTGCCGCAAAACTCAGGGAGGACGGATTGCTGCTCGCCGAAGCAGCCACGCTCCGTGATTTTAGCTTTGTAGGCGCCTACGAGCCGCCCGCCGACCCTGACGCCGAAATAGTGGTAACCTTCGTCCATTTCCTTTTTTATCTGCTCGGCGCTCATCGTGCGTTTCCGTCGCCAGCCCTCAGGATACTCGTAAGCTCGTGGCCAGACCTCTTTGAAAAGCCGCTCCAAATCTTCGGCGTCTTCTTTGCCGAGCTCTATGATTTTATATTGCGGCATGGCGGCTAAAGCTTGAAGCTTCTCGGCACGAAGAAAGCCTCCAAGATCTCGTTTTCTTCAACGAGCCCGTGCATGGCGGCGACGTTCGCTAAGAACTCGACGGCGGAGAAGAGATACTCGTCGGCAAGCCGTCCGCTGAGCGTCTTCGCCCTATACACAAGCATACGCTCTTTTTCATTGAGGAGCGTCTCGTCCACCCTGCCGACGGCGAGGGAGCTAAGCCGCTGCACCGCCTCTCCGAGGGCGTCGCACTGCTCCAAGGAGCTTAAGAGAGGAGTGTTCCTCGTAACGAGACCTTTAGCAACTTGGATAATTTCATCCTGCAACCACATGCTCAGGTCCTGAATTTTCTCCCAGATTTCAGCGCTAACGCTCCCTACCGCATACTTCATTATGTCTTCGACTATCAGGTCAATCCTCTCAAAGGATTTTTGCGTCTCCCCCTCCACATCTATTAAGTCGGGGCGAACAAAAATCCTACCACGTAGCGAGAGCTTAAGCCCGTCGCAAGCATCTCGAAGGTTTGCAACCTCTCCACACCGCATCTCCACGCTCGCATATGCGTGGTCTATTGCCCGCTTGCCGCCACGGATGCTCACGCCCTTTTCGAGGTTCGGACACTTCCTCGTGTAACTCACTGTCTTCTTTATGACTTCAATTATCCACCACGGCAGCGCAGCGTCACGCTCCAACTCACGCACGTCCGCAGAAATTACCTCTTTCTCATCTTCCCCCCAGATAGTTTGGGTGTAGTATTCAGGAACCACCCTAAACTTCTCCTTTAGCATTATCTCCTTTTCGACTTCCTCCTCAGGCAACCCCATGTAAATCATCTCAAGGCGGTCAAGGAGCGGTCTTGGAATCTTATTAACATGAGCGAAGCCTTCCGGGTTGCCTGTAGCTACCAAAAAAATATCCACGGGCTTCACAAGGTTAAATTCTTCCAGTATTACCTTGCCTTCTTCTAAGATGGGGTGGAAGAGGACTTGGACGTTCGTCGGGATTGCTGGTAGCTCGTCCACAAAGACGATGCCACGGTTCCCCCTGAATATGCCAGTTCCCGTAAACACCTTAGGGTCTGTCGGACTTTTTCCCTCCCTTATCACCTGAATGTCCTTGACGCCGAGTATTTTTGCGAAATTTGTGTATTCATTGCCTTGAATTCTCGAAAACCGCTCCTCCGGTGATATAAATTCTATACCGAACTCCTCCGCCGGATTTTCGCTCTCTGCGCAGCGAGGGCAGAGCCACTCCTTGCTCCACTTCGGGTCGTCGTGATACGGGCAGCCCTTTATCGCAGGCACCTTGTAAAGGAGCTTCGTTAAGGACTTCGCGAGCCTCGTCTTACCAGTTCCCTCTTCAGAAACCAAAAAGGGACTCGCTCCCGATAATATAGCTCGTATCACATCCCTTTTCGTCTCCTCTCTGCCGTCGATGTCGGGAATCAGGCTCAGAACGTCCTCTCCCGCTCTCAATCTCTTCAGAATCGAATACCTCAACTCATAAACCACAGGAATCGGCTCATACTTTTCGAGGTTAAATTCAGTCATTTTCACTTACTTATTCTCCTAATGGTTATTTCTCGCTTTTTCGGCATTAGTTGACGCAATATTTCCTTCAGCTGCTCGTCATTTATCATCCCCCTTATCCTGCCACTCTGCGCTAGGAGCACTAACTGATTTTCTATGTGCTCGACGAGCTCTGGGCGTGTCATTCTTATGGTGTTAAGTCGCTCTCTAGCGCTCGATGTTAATATTTGCCGCAGGATGAGGCGTTTTCGCTCTTCAAACTCCTTACGAGCCTCTTCTTCCCGCTGAGCCTCTATCTGCGCCTGCATGAGACGCTGCATCCTTTGCCGTCGCAGGAGCTCGAGTTCTTCGTCGGACATCACGCCTCACCTGCCACCGCCTCAGCCTTCTCGACGGTCTTTGCCCCTTCAGTCTCAAGCATCAGCTTAAGCTCGTAGGCGACGTTGTCAAGGAAAGCCTGCCCCTTCGGCGAGATTTTCCTGCCCTTCTTGGTTTTTATCACGAGTCCCGCTCTTTCGAGCTGCTGCAGCACTTCTCTCACGATTTTCCCGGAGCCTTTTCTGAAATGCGGGGGTTTGACGCCTCTGCGACGTTTTCCGCCGTAATAAGTGCGGAGGCGAGAAACACCTACCGGACCGTGGATGTAAATCTGCCGGAGCACCGAGGCGCAACGTGTCCACCACCAGTCCTCCTGCTGTGGTGGTAACTCGTTGGAGATGCCGCCTTTGACGAACGCCGCCCACTTCGGCGGCGCTATTCCCTTCCCCCTCTTCAGTTTTTCCGCTGCTAACTGAACGAGCTTGTCTTGCGGAACATCATACACCGTCGTCATTAATCATCCATTCGCAGCGGTGCTTAAAAAAATTGTGCTCGTTGCGATTCGTTGCGTTTCCCAACCGCGGTTAGCGTGACGCCATGACGTAATCCCTGTATTCGACGAGCGCCGCCAAGGCGCGCACCGCTCTTTCCACGGTCGGAAAAACGGGTATTTCGGGCTCAAGCGTCTCCACGCACCGCTTAAAAATCTGATACTCGCCGAGGAGCGACACAAATAGGAAGGACTTGCCGCGACGCATGCATTCCTCGCCCAAGTTCTTAAATATTTTCACGTCGGTAGCAGTCCAACTTACAGCCGCCAGCACCACTATTAACGCGTCCACATTTTCGTCCTCGACTAAAGCCCTCGTCGTAGCCTCGTATGTCCGCTCCATGCCACTTGCCTCCACGGCGACCCACACGTCCAGCGGGTTTCCTAGGCTTGCCCATTCCGGAAACACTCTTTTTACCGCCTCTAAAGTTCTCTTCGAGAGTGGGGGTAGCTCCAGCCCGCGTTCCATGCAATAATCGGCGGCGGTGACGCCCCCGGCGCCCGTTACGGTGATGATTCCAACGTTTTTCCCGTTTGGTAGCGGCTGCGACGCAAACGCCTTCGCAACGTCGAAAAGTTCCTCGAAATACGAGACTCTGATGATGCCGCATTGTTTGAACGCCGCGTCGTAGATTTTGTCGTCGCCTGCCAGCGTGCCGGTGTGCGACGCCGCCGCCTTCCGCCCGAGCTCCGTTCTGCCGGCTTTTAAAACAATTATAGGCTTCTGCTTTGAGATTCTCTTGGCGAGCGTCATAAGTCTCCTGCCATCCCGCACCCCCTCTATATACATACAGATAACCTTCGTTTCAGGGTCGTTGCCGAGATACTCGAGGACGTCGGTCTCATCCACGTCGCACTTGTTCCCAAGGCAGACGATTTTGCTGATGCCGATGTGACGCTCGTTGAAATATTCCAAGAAGACGCTTGCGAAAAGCCCTGTTTGTCCGACGAACGCAACGCCGCCCCCTCTAATTTGCAGAAGCGAGACGTATGGTGTGAAAAGCCCGCTGCTCGTGTTCACGACGCCTATGCTATTGGGGCCCATGACTCGTATGCCGTAGCGCTTTGCAGTGCTTACGACTTCCCTTTCGAGTTCGTGGTTGCCGACTTCGGCAAAGCCGCCCGACTCGATAATCACGTTCTTAATGCCACACTCTCCACACTCATGTAACGCCGTTGGCACGGCTTCCGCAGGCACGAGGATTAAAGCAAGGTCGGCTACGCCCTTAGGGACGTCTTTGACGCTTTTATACGCACGGACGCCAAGAATTTCGGAGGCGTGCGGGTTTATCGGGAAGACTTTGTCCTTGAATCCAGTTTTGACGAAATTTTCGACGACAGTGTAGCCGCCCTTCCCCGGATTCCTCGAAGCCCCGACGACAACTACGCCCCGCGGCTCGAAAAATCCTGAAAGCATTAGGTAACTTTTTTGCTTCATGAGAATCTTACTTGCTATTTGTTCTCCAGTGGCAAGAGCGCATGTAAGTAACCCCATCCCACTTATTAAAGCACCTTCACGTATTCCCGCAGCTTTTCACCTACGGCTTTGTCATCAAAGGCGCTCACAAAATCCTCTACGCTTTTAAACGGTCTTTTCCGCTCGATAGCAGCCGCCCTGCGCTCGCCGACGCCGGGTAGCGCCATTAAAGTCTCTTTTGGTGCGGTATTCACGTCCAGCGGGAACGGAACGGCGGTGATCGACCTGAAGCCGTAATCTACAACTTTCACATCGAGGAAGCGGCGCAGCTCGTAAACGCCAGGAATGCCCACGAGGAGGGGGTAAGTGCCGAGTTGCCGCCCGAAGGTCGTTTTACCTTCATGCATTTCAGTCAGCACGTCCCGCAGGACGACGCCACGAGGCACGACCCGCTTTAGCATCTCCCGGTCTATTTCCTCACGCACCCGCCGCTTGAAGCTCCTGAACAGGCGCTTGTGCCGCCGCATTATCCTATCGCCGACCTTCGCCATCCGCGTCGTCGGGAAAATCATCACCTGACGCAGGTTTATGCGGCGTAGCAGCAACCCCCTCTCCAAAACCTCACGTAAAAACTCATAGTTAAGCTCATAAGTTTTTTTCGTCTCGCCAAGCAGTCCAAAAACGAAATTAACACCAGGTAAAAGCTCAGGAAGCCCATTCTCACCCCTTCGTGCGCCAACCTCATTCAGCAACTCAATCGCTTTCATGCAGTCCTCAGGCATTGCTTTAAGGTTGTTTCTACGAACGACCTCGGGGTCAGCGCTTTCAACGCCGAGAGCGACGACATCTCCCGCTGTGTGGTATTTCACGATGATTTTTGCAATTCTTCGACACTCTTCGGGATATGCAGCGAGCGTTCCGGGATTTGCGTTGTCCATGTGCAGCGTTCTGAGCTTTGGCGCCACGGCTCTTATTCCCCTGTAAAGACGCTCCAACGCCTCAGAGTTGGGCTTAGGGAACTCAAGCTCGCCGACGCCTTCTGCCATATATGAAAACAAACATGGCTGGCTCCCAAAGCGGAAGTGCCGCACGCCCACTTTGTAAAGCGCTGCGACTTCGTCAACGACGTCCTCTACGGGTCTGAAATCTGGTAACCCCTTGTTCGGCTCCACGCAAAAGGAACAGCCACCGACGAGCGAGCGGGCGCAGCCCCGATACGTCTCAAGCTCTGCGATGATGTGCGGAAAGTTCGGGTGCTGCCTTACTATTTCGGCGCCGTAAATAGCAAAATTTCTTATTTGTGAGACGCTTTCACGATGTTCTTCGGGCGCCACACGCTCCACGCACAGGCGCTCTGCAATGAGTTGCGAAATGACGAGCTCGACGTCGCCGGTCGCAACGATGTCGAACACGCCCTCTGGAACGGCGGCAGCACGCCGCCCGCCCTCTGTCCCAAAGCCGAACTTCGCAGCAGGACCGCCCAGCACTTTCACGGGACGCTCCACGCCGCTCAATAGCCTCGCAAGCTCTGAGGAGGACGCTGGCGTCCCGCCTAAATACTTGCCCGGAACCGCCGTTCCGCAAATGACTACAAGCAAGTCAGCTTTTATAATCTCTTTAAAGCCCACGCCGCTCCGTAGCTGGTCGATCGTGAAGTATAAAAGTTTTAAGTCTAAACAAAGCTCTTTGGCGGTTTTCAGAGCGGCGCCGGCGGCGTAACGCACATAAGGACTAATATATGGTGGCACTCCCAGGCATGTTGGCTCGTCCACATAGCCGTCAAGTATGATGACATTCATCCTTAACTCATAATTGAGCACGAGAATTTAGGAAGATGTTGCTGCTAATCCCCTTTAAAGGAGGGCAGGGGAAGGGGTGGGAAAAGTTTTTATAGCTTGCGTTCAATGGATGAGTAACGTAGCTGTGGGTATAACCTGCGGTCAGGAGCTGCGTGCTCAGCTCGAAGGGGAGCGCTTATGCACACTCCCCAACCTCCCGCCGGTGGAAGCCCCGACTCGGGGCGGGGGAGGAGGTCACATAAGA
>QMVQ01000010.1 GCA_003661185.1 Candidatus Alkanophagales archaeon
AGGTGCGCCTCGTGCCGGTCGAGCCGCTCTAAAATCTCGTTGAATTTGCGGTCGTGCTCGATGAGGTGCGCCTCGTGCCGGTCGAGCCGCTCTAAAATCTCGTTGAATTTGCGGTCGTGCTCGGCGGAGCGGCGACCGAGCTCCTCCAGCCTCTGCAGAATCTCATTGAACTTCCGGTCGTGCGTCTCGAGGCGTTCTAAGATGTCCCGATAGCCGAGCAGCCCGGCTACTGAAAGTCGGAATTCTCGGTCGCGCTCCAGCAATTCGAAGAGCTGCCGCTTCAACTCCGTGCTCATTTTCTCCCATTTTAATTCATCATAAAAGTAAATAAAGCCACGGGGGTGTCAGTAACCGGCGGCGAGCAGCACGTGGGGAAGACCTCGACGCCGAAACTTCATCGCTCTCATCATCGTAAACCTACGCCACGGTGAAACGCCTTACGAGTGCATCCCCGTATAGAGCGATGCTAAACTTTCAATGCCGCCACCGCAACATTACGCTGGACCACCACCAAAAAACCGGGAATCACATTCTCTTCGCAACAAAAAAGGGGGGGGGGTTAAAAGTTTTTGTCAACTCAGCTCGCCGCCATTATTACGAAATCGCTTTGACGAAGTCCTCGACGATGTCCACGAGCACTGTCATTATTTCGGCGAGGTCTGCCGGCACGCTCGTCGCTGCGAGGGCATCCACGAACACGTCCGCCATGTGGACTAAGTTCCCTGTTATTGTGCCGAGCGCCGTCGCAGTGTAGCTCGGTCCGCTTAGCTCGAACGGCTGCGACTCGCCTGCTATATTCTTGCTGTTCTTATCCACGCCGGTAAACTCTATGTTATACACGCCGGGCTCTTGCGGATTCGTTATGTTTGTCAAGACAACTGTAGCAATAGTCCCTTCTGGAACCCCCTCCTTTACCCGAAGCCGTATTTGCGTATCGCTGGGAATCGAATCAAGCACAACCTTGCAGCCCCAGTCCGTAAGACAACAGCAGCTCACCTAAATATTTCGACTTCGGCGCTTCTCTCCTTTTTGGCATCGGACTTAAAATGATGATACGAACTAGGAGGGATGGAAGTCGTCAGGCTTGTAGAGGTGACGAAGGTTTACGAGTTGCCAAGAGGGAGCGTGAAGGCGCTTGACGACGTGAGCATGAGCGTAGGAGCTGGCGATTTTGTTTCCATCATGGGTCCGTCGGGCTCTGGGAAGTCAACGCTCCTTAACATCATCGGCTGCTTGGACACGCCGACGAGCGGCGAGGTTTTTATCGGCGGTGCGAGAGTAAGCGGGTTGAGCGACGATGAGCTGACGAGGCTTCGCCTCGAACGCATGGGCTTCGTGTTCCAGCACTTCAACCTTATACCTACGCTCACCGCGCTGGAGAACGTAGAGTTCCCAATGCTCCTGCGAGGTATGCGGGAGCGAGAAGCGAAAGAGCGAGGCAAACAGCTATTACGAGCGGTCGGGTTGGACGAGGGGCTCGGCGAGCACAAGCCGTCGGAGCTCAGCGGCGGCGAGCAACAGCGAGTTGCGATTGCGAGGGCGCTCGCAAACGACCCCGATATCATACTCGCGGACGAGCCCACCGGCAACCTCGACTCTAAAACCAGTAAGAGCATCATGGAACTCCTGAAGATGCTGAACGAGCGTGGAAGGACGATAATCGTGGTGACGCACGACCCGTTAGTCGCAAGCTACACCGCAAGAACGCTTAAGCTCGTGGACGGGCGTCTTGTTGGATAGTATGTCAATATTTTTTGAGTTTGCGAGGCGGAATCTCGGAAGGCACAAGTTCAGGTCGGTGCTGGCAGTCGTCGGTATCGTGATTGGCGTGCTCGCACTTACGGCGCTCGGCATACTCGGCAACAGCATTCGCCTCTCGGTGACTGAGCAATTATACCTCGTCGGGAACGAGCTCGTCGTCTTCCCGCACGGCGAGCCTCTGATTTCCGAAAAGAACTTCAAAACCTTAGAGCGTGTGGCAGATGCCATCCCTGTGAACTCACAGGCGGATAGGGCGGTCTTGGGCAGCGAGACTGGAGCGGTCATGATTTATGGGATGCGTGCCACGGACCTCCCGAAGCTCTTGGATATTGCGGACGGGCAGTTTTTCAAGCATGGTTCGCTGAACTGTGTGGTTGGGGCTTCGCTCGCTGCCGAATACGATTTGAGGGTGGGCGAGCGCATCATAATACGGGAGCAAAAGCCGAGAATCGTTGGCATCTTGAAAGAGAGAGGCATCGGCTTCGACATAAATCCAGACAATGCCATTATCATCTCGGAGAAGCTTTTTTCGACGTTGTATGAGCCGGAGGGTTATGATTTTGTTATAGTGCGGGTTGAGGACATTGATAAGGTGGAGGCAGTGAAAGAGGAAATAGAAAATAGGCTGAACAAAAAGGAGGAAGTGGTGTCGGTAATGGAGATGAAAATGATTGTAGAGAGCTTGAAAGAGTTTTTTAGAATGGTATCCGTCTTTTTACTCGGGATTGGCTCGATTTCGCTTGCCGTTGCAGGCGTCAGCATTCTGAACGTGATGATGATGTCCACTGTGGAGCGGACAAAGGAAATAGGCGTGATGCGGGCAATTGGCACGTCGAGGCGTGGCATCCTCCTCATGTTTCTCTACGAGTCGCTTATTCTCGGGGCGGTCGGCGGCGTTTTAGGCGCAATGCTCGGCTTCGGCGTCGGCTACCTCATCGACGTCTGGATTCTGGGGAAGGCATCTTATCTCTTTACGCCGTCAAGCGTCGCATACGTATTCGTGGGCATCGCCTTCGGCGTCGGGACGAGCGTGTTCAGCGGACTCTACCCCGCTTGGCGGGCTTCAAGATTGAAACCCATAGAGGCGTTACGGTTTGAATAATAACGGCTATGCAGGAGTGGGCGTCCGCAATCTCATCACTGCAGCTCGCAAGGCGGGGCTGAATTCAACTTTCAGCTACAAGCTTTTAATGAACTACGGCAAACGTAGAAGCGTGGTGGAGACGTATAAGGTAGCTAAGGGTGTGTATTTGATAGATGTGGAGATGTGGACACGGCGATACGGCTCGGTATATGTTGTAGAGGGGGAGGCGGTCACCTTAGTTGAGAGCGGCTTGTCCACTTCTGCGGGCAAGATTCTCGAGGGGCTCGCCCAGCTTGGCTTCCACAGAGACGACGTGCGCCACATAGTCGTGAGCCACGTGCACCTCGACCATGCGGGAGGTGCGGGCGTTTTAGCTAAGGAGCTTCCGAATGCGAAGGTTGTTGTGCATAAAGTCGGCGCCCCGCATTTGATAGACCCTTCGAGGTTGCTAAGGAGCGCCTCGAAGGCTTTAGGGCAGATGAGGGACGCATACGGACTGGAGAAAGTCGTCCCAGTCGCCGCGGAAAGGGTAGTGCCCGTGGATGATGGGGACGTGATAGACGTCGGCTCTCATCGCCTGAAGGTCATATACGCGCCGGGTCATGCATCGCACCACATCTGCCTGTATGATGAAAGGAGCAACGGGATATTCACGGGCGATGCCGTTGGGGTGTATTATCCTGATGCGGGAATTTTAAAGCCGACGACGCCCCCGCCGGAGTTCGACATGGACGTTGCGATAGAGTCCATCGGACGGTTGAGGGAATTAAAGGCGAGTGCTTTGTTTTTCTCCCATTTCGGCATGACGAGGGATGTGGAAAGGATGCTGGACATGGGAATAGAGGAAATAAGAAGGTGGGGGGCGTTGATACAAGAGGCGCTCTCCGCAGGCGAGAACATCAAACGCATCGCCGCACGATTGGTGGATGAGTTTAAAGAGGATTTGCCCTTCGCACCCGAGTGGCTGAGCGAGCAACTCGCTCCTGTCATGGTCGCTGGCTACGTTCAATACTTCGAGCGGAAAGGCATGCTTGAGCGTTAATCTGCTCAATTGGCATAATGCTCAGGCGCCTTCCTCAGCACACCGCTAATGCGGTAGCGTCGTCAGGCGGCGGGCGTTGCGACGATGTATGTGCTTCGTGCCTCCACGATTCTCACGGGCAGCCTCGTGCCAAGCGGCAATCGCTCCTTCAAAACGACGGTGCGGTAGGCGGCGTCCCTCGCAATTACTCCGCCCTTCACCCCCTCCTCAGTTACCAGAACCTCCTTAACGGCACCTACAAGCCCCTGATTCTTCTCCAGAGCTATTCTGTGGTAAGTTTCGGCGAATATTCTCGAGCGCTGCTTTTTTTCTCTCTCAAGTAAATCTTTAAGCTTCGCCGCCTCCGTGCCGGGGCGTGGCGAGAACCTCGTGATGTTCACCTTCTCAGGCTTCAACTCCCTAAGAAGCTCTAAGGAGAGTTGGAAGTCCGCTTCGGTTTCCGTCGGGAATCCTATGATGAAGTCGGTGCAGAGCACGCAGTCCTTGAACTTCCGGCGGATGCTTCTTGCTATTTCTTTGAAGTCTTCAACGGAGTAAGGGCGACGCATGTCCTTCAGCACGGTGTCGGAGCCCGATTGCACGGGCACGTGGAAAAATTTGAACATTTTCTCGTGCTCGAAAGCGTTAAGCGTCTCGTCAAGAATGTCGAGCAGCGTGAATGGATTCATCATGCCAACTCGTATCTTGAAGTCGCCAGCTACCGCCGCAACCTCTGAAAGCAGCGACGGTAGCCCTCTCCCGCCGTCGTTATAACTACCACCGCAGCCGCCACGAGCGTTAAAATCGAGCCCGTAGGCGCTGCAATCCTGAGCGGTGAGCCTGATTTCCTTTGCGCCACGCTGCACTAAGTTCTCAACCGCTCGTAGAATTTCATGCGGCACGTAGCTTCTTAGCTTACCGCGGGCACGCTTCACGATGCAGTAGGCGCAGTCGCCAACGCAGCCGTTAGCGATGTTCACGATACCAATGACGCCGTCAAGCTCGAAGTTAAGAGGTAGGCGCTGAACGTCGGCGGGCGTGATGAACCTCACGTCGCCGAAGAGCGTTTTTAAAAGCTCAGGCTGCGCCGCCGCCATACACCCCGCCACGATTACTTCCTTGCCACGCTCTTGTAGCTCTTTAATTCTGCGGAGGACGTTGAGTTCGGTTCGCCGCACGACGGTGCAGGTGTTCACGATGACGATGTCCGCCTGTGTCTCGTCGCTCACAAGCTTGTAGCCGCTGCGGCGCAGCATCGCCCGTAGCCTCCGCTCATCGCCGAGATTCGCCGTGCAGCCGAACGTTTCTACGTATATCTTGCTGCCCTTGTTGATGCTACCGAACGACATCCCTCTTCTTTACTTAATGTTGAGGAACAATTCAAGTTTGGTGGTGAGGGATGAACAGAGTGCGCAAGCAGGTGTTGATGTCGTTGTCATCCGGGGCAAAATCTTTCTGGGAGCTGATAAACGGGGTGGATACGAGCATTTTCGAGCTGGTGAAGTGCTTAGATGCCTTGATTTCGGCAGGCGTTGTGAGGTTGCGAGGGGGGATATTTGAGTTAGCCCGCCCTGAGGAGCGGATGTTTTCGGCGGAGACGCGCTGCGAATGCTGTAAAGGCACCGGCACCTCGATAAAAAGCTTTGAAAGCGTTTACAAGAAATATTGCGAGCTTGTCAAGGGCAGACCGTTGCCCGTGGTCGGTAGCGGCTACAAATACGAATACGACCAAGGCATAATCTTCGAGGATGACGTGATAAGGCGGGTGGCATTCATGCACGCCCGTGGCGACTTGAACGACTCGGAGATAATAGTCGTTGGTGATGATGACCTGATGAGCGTGGCGATTGCCGCTACGGGTCTCGCAAAGCGGATTTTGGTTCTTGAAATTGATGAGAGGCTTGTTAATTTTATAAACAAGGTCGCCACCGCCGAGAATTTTCCGTTAGAGGCGGAGGAATACGACGTCAGGGAGAGGCTCCCCACAGGCATGCGGGGAGGTTTTGACGTTTTCGTGACGGACCCGCTTGAGACCGTAGTGGGCTTCGAGCTTTTCCTCTCACGGTGCGCCGAGGCGCTGAAGCCTTACGGCGCCGGCTTCTTCGGCTTGACGAGGGTCGAGCTTCCGCTGGCGAGGTGGCAGCTCTTCGAAAAATTCTTGCTCGACATGAATTTCGTAATTACAGATATCCTGAAAGACTTCAGCAGCTATGCTCACGGGATCGAAAACCCGCTGGAAGGCATTAAAGACATATTGAGCACCTACGACAAAAAACACCTCGAATTCTTTGAGAAAATGAAATTAGAGCAGGAAATAATGAGGGTAAAACCTAAGGAGCCGTGGTATAAGTCAAGCTTTTTCAGGGTCGAGCTTGTAGGCGAAGTAAGACCTAAGCATATAGGGCGAATCTCGGGGGACGTATACACAGAGGCTTAATTTCAGCGCATTAAAAGATTTACAACAGCGCATTAAGAAGATTCGCAACTAAATCTTACGATGGCAAAAGCTTTAAGTCTTGTGATGTTTTTTATGCGTTGGGGGAGGGAGAGAGAGGATGATAAAGGAGGAGGAGCTATCCAGTGAGATAAAGGGGCTATGTGCGAGCAGGGACGTAGAGTGCTGCGTTATAGAAGTAGTTCCAGTGGACAGAGGCAATTGCATCGTGGAGGTTTGGGTGGAGGGTTTCGGCACAGCCATCCTCGAGGGCAATAGGTCCCACATACTGGAGGTCGTTACTGAGATATTGAACGAAATAGACAAGGACGTGGTCGTTTGCCCGATCTGCGGGCATGAGGTTGAGCGGCGGAGGCTTTTGAGGTTTTGCGTCTGCGGTGCGGAGGTCGTGACTGAGGATTCAAGAGTTGCGGGGAGCTTCTTCTCACCAGCACTCGACGAGCTCTGGGGCGAGGCGGCTTTAGCGCTGGGTCTGCGGGATTTCCGCTATCTGAAGCTGGCGCTGCATGTGGATAAGGCGTTTGAGAATGTATTTTACGTAGGAAGAGGCATTACGAGCTGGCGGACGTGGTTCCTGAAAAGACCGTGGCGGCTCAGCAGCCTCGCAAACCTCATCAAGGAGCTGCACGAAAACGTCGATAGGGTCTCCATGCCATTCCTTGAGGAATATGTCAAAGATGTCTATGGCATGTGCCGAGAGCACGTGCAAGTGAAGCCACCGGGCGAGTGCATCGGCAAGTTCTGCCCGTTCTTTGTGGAGTGCGTGCAGCTTGAGCTTGAATGCTTAAAAGAGGTTATCGAGGATGAAAAGGATGAGGACGTGAAATGGCAGCTGGAAGCTACACTCCGGGAGGCAAAGGAATTTTTAGAGCGTTATGCGGCGCTCTACGAGCGTGCTTACAAGCTTGCGTCTGCGCTGGAGGCGTAGCGAAAGCCTGAAGTGTAGTCACGACGGATAGGCAAGCATGAGGTTCTCCACGAAAGCGATTCATGTAGGCGAGGAGCAAAGAGACGATTTGGCGGCGCCGCTGCACCAGAGCACGACTTTTGTGTTCGAGCGTCTGACGGATTTAGAGCTCGTAGCTCGTGGCGAGAAATTCGCTTACACGAGGGTTGGCAACCCCACGCAAAGCCTCTTGGAAAAGAAAGTTGCGGCTTTGGAAGGGGGGAAAGCGAGCGTCGTTTTCGCTTCTGGGATGGCAGCGATTTCTGCGTTGGTGCTTTCGGCAGCAAAAGGCGGCGACCACATAATTTCGACAGACATCATCTACGAGAGCACGCACGAGCTTTTTGAGTTCCTGCGGGAGTTAGGGGTGGAGGTTTCCTTCGTGGATACCTCCAACGCTGAGAACGTGGAGGCGGCGCTCCGTGAGAGCACGAAGCTCGTGTTCTTGGAGACACCGACAAACCCGACGATGAAGCTTTCTGACATCAAGGCGGTGGCAGAAGTCGTAAAGGACAAGAACGAAAACACGCTGGTGGCGGTAGACAACACGTTCATGACGCCGTATTTCCAGCGACCTCTGGAGCTCGGAGCAGATGTCGTCGTGCATAGCGCCACGAAATACCTCTGCGGGCACGGCGACGCCCTCGGTGGCGTAGTCGTCGGCGACTCCGAGCTCGTGTCGAAAATGCGAAGGGGTGTGCTTAAAGACTTCGGCGGCGCAATAAGCCCATTCAATGCTTGGTTAATCATTAGAGGCTTGAAAACCTTGGCAATAAGGATGGAGAGGCACGAGAAGAACGCGATGGTCGTCGCGAAGTTCCTTGAGGAACACCCAAAGGTCAAAAGGGTCTTTTATCCGGGCTTGGAGAGCTTCCCGCAGTTTGAACTTGCTAAGCGCCAGATGAGCGGTTTTGGCGGCATGCTCTCGTTCGAGCTTGCCGACGAGAGCCGAGCGCAAAGAGTGCTTGAGAGTGTGAGGATTTGCAAGCTGGCGGTGAGCCTTGGAACTGTGGAAACGCTGATCGAGCATCCGTATTCGATGACGCACCGCAGATTCCCAAATAAGGAAGCTTTCGGCATCACTAAAGGCTTGATACGGCTCTCTATAGGGCTTGAGAACGTCGAAGACATTACTGAGGACTTAGAGCAGGCGCTGGAGCGGGCGTAGCTGTGGCGGCATATAGATGCCGCGTCGACTGCGCCTTGCAAGGGTTATGACTTTTTGACGGCATCAGCACCAAACTCTTCTTCTCTTTCGAAAGCAAAGTTAGCTCGGCGAAGTCAACGCAGAGCACGTGTCTTAGGGTTTTTAATATTTTCGAGAGAAGTCGTTAGTAAAGGTGAGAGGGTTGAAGGAGGAGCGTTGGGGGGAAGTAGGCTCGAAGTTTGCGCACCTGACGAGCGTGCACCCGTGCTACAGCGAGCGAGCGCATTTCAAGTTTGCCCGTGTGCACTTGCCGGTGGCGCCGAAGTGCAACATCCAGTGCCGCTTCTGCACACGCTCGCTGAACAAGTGCGAATACCGACCGGGCGTTGCAGGCTGCATTGATACGCCCGAACAAGCGTTAAAACGTGTTGAAGACGCCGCTAAAAAATTTGGCGACGGTCTTAGGGTCGTCGGCATCGCCGGACCAGGAGAGCCGCTGTTCAACGAGGCGACTTTCGAGGCGTTCCGCTTGGTGAGAGAACGTTTCCCAGACCTGATTCTCTGCGTGGCGAGCAATGGGCTTTTACTCCCAGATACGGTGGGAGCGCTTTCCGAGTTGGGGGTGCGGACGGTAACCGTTACGATTAATGCCGTGAGCCCCGAGACAGCTGCGAAAATTTACGCCTGGGTTCGTTATGGAGGGGAGACGTTGAGAGGCGTAGAGGGCGTCCGTCTCCTGCTCAAGAAGCAGTATGAGGGCGTGAGGCTCGCTACTGAAAATGGCATGCTCGTGAAAATCAATACTGTGCTCATCCCCGAAATTAACGACAAAGAGGTAGAAGAAATTGCGAAAAGAGTGAAAGAGGCTGGAGCAATTCTTATGAACGTGATTCCGTTGATACCGTTGCACGAGTTCAAGGACAGGCGTCCGCCGACATGCGAGGAGCTTAGAGAGGTAAGGCAGAAAGCCTCGAAATACCTGCCGCAGTTCAGGCTCTGCCGCCAGTGCCGTGCGGACGCCGTCGGCATTCCGGGCGTTGAAGTCCACGAGTGGGAGCGTTGCGGCTCGCCTGCCGTCGCCTCCGAATACTTCCACGGCTGATTGCTCAGCTCAACGCCGCCGGCGGCGGCGGTCTTCGAAGTTTTTTGTCGAGGATGTAATGGATGATGGTGATGCACTGCGACGTTAGATACGAAATATTTCCGAGTGAGAGTTTCTCGTGCGGGAATCTCTCTACGAAGCTCTCCTCCTTCTTAGGGAGCCCGATGTGGTCGCCGAGGATGAAGACGGGATTTTCGTGGATTTCCACGTCATCTATGCTCCTGCCGCGCTCGTGCATCACGTAAAAGAACTTGCCCTCCGCCTCCAGCTCTTTTACAAGTTCTTGGAAACCCCGCTTCTGCACAGTGATTCCGGGGTTTGCTTTCCTGCCGCTCTCAGCCTTTAATGCCTTCCGTATCCAAGAAGCGATGTTCCTCTCGTCGGGCGATACTCTTCTGAGCGTGCTGCCGTCAAAGGTTATGCAGAGCGGAGGGTTCGGGCGCCCGTAAGCGATGATGTGTATTCTCGTGTCCCGTCGAAGGTCATGACTAATCCAAAGGGCGTTACAGATGCATCTCGCCACGAGGTCCATCCTTCCGCCTTTACCCGGCAGGTCGTTCAGTGGGAAGTCCGGCGCAGTCGTCGCTTTCCTCGCAAAAACCACGAATTCCCTTTTCACGCTCATACAACTGGTGCAGAAGCACTCCTCACCCCCTAAAGGTGTGAAGTTCAGCCAGACTTTTTAATTAAGTTTTTAAACTTTCGTTAATTTGCTTTACCATGTTGCATACAAATCTTTCGGCGAGCGATATTGCCAAGTCGGGCGGAAGACCAACAGGAGACAAAGAATGAGAATAGGCTTCTTCGTCTGGGAATATCCGCCGCGGATAGTAGGCGGTTTAGGGACGTATGCGGAAAACGTCTGCCCGAGGTTTGTGGAACGAGGGCATGACGTCTCTCTGTTTACAATGAACGACGGGAGTCTCAAAACACGAGAGATTATGAGAGGTGTGGAGGTCCACAGACCGTTGATTGTGGATGCTTCTGACATCTTGCCGCTCTTCGTCACAGAAGACTTACGAAAATGGGGCGGGCAGATAAAATTTTTCAATGACGTCCTCATTTACAACTTTCTGAGCGCTACGAAATTCGTGAACGACCTCATAAGGAAAGAAAGCTACAGGTTTGACATAATAAGCGCGCACGATTGGCTAAGTGCAATCGCGGGTATCGCCTCGAAGAACGCCACGGGCTTGCCCTTTGTTTTCCACGTGCACTCCACAGAGTGGGGAAGGGCGCTCGACGAGGGCTCGAAGTTTGTGACGCATTTGGAGGAGACCGCCGCAAGAGCCGCTGATAAAGTGATAACGGTGAGCTACCCGATGCGGGAAGACCTCGTGCGACACGGCTGGGACTCGGAGAAGATAAGCGTGTGCTGGAACGGCGTTGACATCGAGAAATATGCTCCTGCGAGGTTCTCTAAGGAAGACGGGCTGCGGCTACGTGAGCGTTACGGGATTTCGCCCGACGACAAAATGCTTCTTTTCGTGGGGCGGCTGACGGCAGTGAAAGGCGTCATAAACCTGATACAAGCAATGCCACACGTCCTGAAGGAGCATCCTGATGCAAAGCTCGTGATTCTCGGCACCGGCGAGCTTATGAACGCCGTTATCGATCTTGTCAAAAGCTTGGGCGTGGAGCATGCCGTGCGGACGTGTTTCGAATTCGTGTCTGAAGAGGAGAGACTCTTGCATTATGCGGCATGCGACGTTGCCATTTTCCCCTCGGTTTATGAGCCGTTCGGCATAGTCTGCACCGAGGCGATGGCCATGGCTAAGCCCGTGGTCGTCGGCGCCAGTGGCGTCAACGGCTTCAGAGACCAAGTCGTTCCGAGCGGCAAAGAGCAGACCGGGATACATGTGGACGGCAGAGACCCTTCCGACATCGCGTGGGGCATAAACGTCGTGCTCTCAGACCCTGAAAGGGCAAGGAGGATGGGTAAAAACGGAAGAGAGCGTGTCGAAAAATATTTCACCTGGGATAGAGTCGTGGAGCGCACTCTGGAAATTTATGAAGGAGTCATAAAGGGATGACAACGCACAAGTATTTTTGCAAAGCGGATTGATGTAAAACTGATGTTTGGAGAGGGGGGAAAGGAGAACGTAAAATACATATGTCTTGCGTTTGAGGTACACCAGCCATACAGACTGAGGAGCGACTTCTTTTGGAAAAAGAGGATGTTTTCAGGCGATACGAATCTTTTTGAAAAGTATTTCTTCTGCGAGAAGGACCGAGAGATTTTTGAGAAGGTTGCGAGAAAGTGTTATTATCCGACGAACAACATAATTTTGGAGCTTCTTGACGATTTTGATTTCAAGGTGGCATACAGCATTTCTGGCATTTTCGTGGAGCAGTGCTTACGGTTCGACGAGGGAGTCCTCGACTCTTTTAAGGAGCTTGCAAGGCGTGACGACGTTGAAATTCTCGAACAGACGTATTTCCACTCGCTGGTGAGCCTCTACGAAGACCCTGCTGAGTTTAAGGAGCAAGTGCGCATGCATAAAGAACTGATGCGAGAGGTTTTCGGGCGTGAGCCTAAGTTTTTCGAGAATACCGAGTTTTTATACAACAACAGGATTGCGAGGCTCGTCGAGACGCTGGGCTATGACGGAATATTCACGGAGGGCGCCTTTAAAATCCTGCAAGGACGTTCTCCGAATTACATTTACAAGCCTGTGAACTGCAAGAATCTTAAAGTTCTGCTGCGAAATTACCAGCTGACGGACGATATTGGCTTCCGTTTTTCGCTGAAGAGTTGGAGCGAGTATCCGCTGACCGCTGAAAAATACGCGGTGTGGCTGGATGCGACCCCGGGGCAATGTGTGAACATCTTTATGGATTACGAGACTTTCGGAGAGCACCACTGGGAAGACACCGGCATTTTCGAGTTTCTAAGAGAGCTGCCGGAGGAGGTTTTGAAACGTGAAAGCATGGCGTTTGCGACGCCCTCGGAAGTAATAAGGGAGTGCGAGGCAATAGGCTATGTGGACGTGCGGGACTTGGAGACGATTTCATGGGCGGACGTGGAGAAGGATACGAGCTGCTTCATAGGGAACACCATGCAGTGGGCGTGCTACGAATACGTGAAGTGGCTTGAGCCGCTCGTGAAGGAGGCTGACGATGGGGAGCTTTTGAGAATTTGGAGGTATTTTGGGATAAGCGACCACCTCTATTACATGTTCACCGCCGGCGGCTCTTCTGGTGAAGTTCACAGCTACTTTTCGCATTTCGACAACCCTTACGACGCATTCGTGGCGTTTTTTTCCATACTGCACGATTTCGATGCATGTTTGCGGAGGAAAATACGAACGGCAGACCGCCCTTTCATCTTCCCAGGAGGGGAAAAAATTTGGAGCTTGAAAGGCTTGTATAAGGTTTTGAAGGGGAACAGGGTTCCAGAAAAGTTCATAAGGGAGCATTTCGAAAGAGGTGACTTTGAGAGGTGGGCAAAGGACTGCATCCACGACGACGAGCTTGCGGCGAGGCTTGCAAAGCTGCGGGCGGCAGCCCAAGATGAAGAACTATTGGAGAGGCTTTATGAGATTTTAAGTAAGGCTGCGCACGCAAACGACTAAGTTATATTTACACGTCTCTAATCTTAGAGGATGGGCGAAGAGAAGGTTTCTGTGGAGTTGGATTTGGTGGAGACGAAGTTTATTCTCACTCAGAAATACGGGGAGGAGGCACGAAGGAAGTTAATTTATGACTACAAGAAGTGCGTCGGCTGCGGTCTTTGCGTTGAGCTTTGTCCCGCAAACGCTTTAGAGCTGGGACCGGTGCCGGAAATCGTGGCGGGCTTCGATGCGCCGCCCGTGATGATAGAGCACGATAAATGCGTGTTTTGCGGTGCGTGTGCGGCGTTTTGCATCTTTAGAGCTTTTGAAATGTTTATTTTGGTCTCAGAGGACGGTGAAATTAAAGAAAAGAACATACGCTCGCTGAACGAGTTTCCGAGCGTGAGCGTGAAGCCTGAGGTCAACGAGCGGTGCGTGCCGTGCGCGCTCTGCAAGAACGTGTGTCCGAGGGAGGCTATAAAGCTAAAAATAGTCAGAAGGAGTGACATTTTGCCGTTTTGGCTGGAGCGGGGGCTTGTTTTAGAGGCGGCAGGGACTTGGGAGAAAAACAAACTGAGGATAGATAAGGAGCGATGCAACCTTTGCGGCGTGTGTGCGGAGTTTTGTGACGCCTTCTTGATGTTCAAGAGGGAAGTAACCGCAGAGGAGCCTATGCCCTTCGACGACGTGTTTTTCGATGAAGAAGCGTGCGACTTTTGCGGTCTCTGCGAGTATATATGTCCCGAGGGGGCAATCTCGGTTAAGTCGCCGCTTAGGGTGCCTGGAGAGAGGTTAAAGGAATTAATGGAAGTTTTTGGTGGCGGCATCGAGATTGACGAGGAGCTGTGCATCGGCTGCGGTTGGTGCGCCTTCATCTGCCCTTACGACGCTATTTCGGTATGGAAGCCATTTTTCGGCAAGGTATGGATTGTGGAGGAGAAATACGGGGAATGCGACCCGCAGGGTTGCCGAGCGTGCGTGAACGTGTGCCCGGCGAGGGCGTGGTTCGTGCCGAAGGACCCGAACAAGGGAAAAATAGCGGTGGCTGAGGAGTTCTGCATGTATTGCGGCGCCTGCGAGCACGCGTGCCGCGTCGGCGTGATTAAGGTCGAAAAATCCATACCGAAAGTGGAAAGCTGGCTCGAAAGCGTAGCTGCGAGGAAGCGAACAGGCTTCCTGCACGAGTTCCTCTCTGGGCTGAGGGAAGAATACGTGTGAGAGTTGCGGCGTCAGCAGCGAGAGCGGTTGAGGGGCGCAGATGAAAGCGGTGAAGCAGGAAATACTGAGGAAGTTAGGAATAGATGCGGCTGCTGAGGAGAGCTTTCAGATTCTCGTAGCAGGCTTAAAGACTATATTGGAGTGCAGCGGCGAGCAGTTGGAGGCGTTAGCGGCGTGGGACGCGCCGGTGCTGCCGGCGCTGAGCAGGTTGAGTTCTGACGAGCTTGAATTCCTCGAAGCGGAGCTGCAAAAGGCGAGCGCTCCCATCGAAGAGTGTCAAGTCAGGGTGCAGAAGTTGATCCCACAGGCGGAGAGAAAGAGGTTTGCAGCTTATTATACTGCACGGCAGGGCGTCCGCTTCATGGCGTCGGTCGCCCAAGAGTATTTAGAGCGCTCTGAGAGGCGGGAGGTCGTCCTTGTAGACCCTTTTCTCGGCTCCGGGCGCACTTTAACGGCTGCGGTCGAAAATATAGGAGCTGAGAGGGTGTTAAGGGTTTGGGGGGTTGAGCCGCTGCCGCTGCCGGCGTTGGTGGCGTATGCCTCGCTGTTGAAAGCGGCTGGCGGGAGACGGGACGTTGTCACCGTGCTGGTTGGGGATGCGTTCGAGGAGGTGCCGTTTGCCGGGCTGCCTAAAGCCGACGTCATACTCACGAACCCGCCGTTCACCAGATGGAAATATTTGGAAAAAAGCTACCGTAATTATTTGCTCAAGGTCGTAAACGGGCTGGGATATGGGAAATATATAACTAGGAAGGAGAGCAGCCTCCAGACCCTTTCCATGTTTCTTTCCGACTACGTTTTGAAAGAAGGGGGCTTAGTTGCATCCGTCCTCCCAGCCTCCACGTTTTACACGATATACGGCGAGGGGTACAAGTCTCTCCTGAGGAAGAAGTACAGGCTGCTTGCGGTCGTGGGAAGCACGGCAAGACCGTCGTTTTCGGAGGACAGCGGGTTTAAAGAAATCATCACAGTGGCTATCAAGGACGGGAATGAGGGCGAGCTGACGGCTTTCATCGAGCTGGATGCGGAGGACGACGTCGAGCGGGCTGCCGAAATTGCGATGCGGACCGCTGGGGTCGCAGCGGGTGTAAAAGGCGGAGCACGCCTCAAAACGAACTTTTTCGACGTTCGAAGCCTGCCTCGATTTCTTGACATCAATTGGCTGGCGCTCTTTGGGGAGGACGAGTTGAGGGACATCGTAACCAGTGTATTCAAGCAGGGACTGAAGAGGGGCACGTTGGGCTATTGGAGCGACGTGCTGGGGAGGAGCAGCATCGTCAGAGGGGTGGAAATGTATGGGCCCGAGTTCTTCTTCATTCCGAATAAGTACTGGAGTGTCGTCGAAGAGGAAAACGGATTTGTGGTAATACGAGGCGGGGACGGGGAGGAATTGAGCATAGGGAAAGAGTTCTTGGTGAGGACGCTCCGCAAGCCGAGCCTTTACGGTCGCAGGATCGGAGCGGCTGTCGATAGCTACATGCTTTCGGTGCCTCCGGTCGGGCTTGACGAGCTGCCGGGCGACCTGCGGGAGTATATAAAGTGGGGGGTCGGCTCCGGCACGGCAAAGCCTGCGGTGAACGCATACGGTGAATACTGGTATAGTCACGTGCGCAGGCAGATGACGACGAAAAAGCCGTTCGGACAGGTTTTTATGCCGGACAAGGTGGACTTGCTGTTCAGGAACAGGGGCGTGTTTGCGAATTACGCAGAGAGGGAAGTAGCAGCCTCCAAGAACTTTTATATGGTCAGAGGGGTGAGCGGAAGGATTGCCAAGTTCCTCGTCGCCTGGTTCAACAGCACTATCTTCATTTCGGTATTGGCGCTACTAGGCAGAAGGATCTCGGAGACGTGGACTAGGTTCTTAGAAAATGACTATCTTGAGCTGCCGGCAGTCGACGTGCGTGCGATGAGCGACGAGGATTTGCTGAAGGTCGTTAAAAAGGTTGATCAAATATTGTATAGAGACTTGCCGCCACTTTGGGGGCAATTGGGTAAGGAATACAGACGTGAACTTGACGTGTCCATAGCCGAAGCCATAGGGGTCGAAGAGGCTGAACACATGGTGAGTGAGTTACACGAAATACTTAGTAATTGTTTTACAAAACTCCAGCGTGCGGACTTAAACTGCAGCTGATTGCCGGGGCGTCTCCGACCAGTCTTTGGTAACGTTATGTGTCTCCCGTTGCCTCCCTTTCCTCATAGTCTTTCATTTGATAGTGAAGTTTATATCAGCATCCCTAACCAAGAAGTCGATGGCATCATCCATGAACACATGCAATCCCCTCCCTATCATGTATTCACTAAAAATGCCGAAACAGACAATGAGAGCAATTACCGAGCATTATCGGAGCATATAATGGCGTTGCCCGTGAAGACACCGCAGAGGCGTTGGGGGGTGTGGGCGGTTGAGTGATGGGGCTTATAGAATAGAATATCGCAAGCATGGTGGTATTTGGCTCACTGAGCGGGTGTTGAATCGGAGAAGTCGTTGCGGGGCGTCACGAGGCAATCCACAAACCCCTTGAAATCCTGCGAGTTCTTTCCGGCGAGTGGGGACGCTTGCGTGATGGGGTATGAATTGCATCCGAAGACGATGAGCAAATAAAGAATCTTGCGGATTTCGCTCGTGCCGTG
>QMVQ01000011.1 GCA_003661185.1 Candidatus Alkanophagales archaeon
CAAAACGATAGTTCATGAGGTGGACACAGGTGTTCTCATGGCTGTATCCGCGAGGCACGGGAATAAATATGCCCTAGATATTATACTGAATTCATCCAACCCCTATTGGCTTTCTGCGGGAGTTTTTGTAAACCAAATTCAGGCACGTCACCGCCGCCGTGTTCATCGACTACGGCGGCGTTCTTGAGGAGCTCTTGCAGGGCTCCACGAAGATGTGCAGCGTGGCTTCGAAAAAGTTGCAAGCAGTGTGAAATAGGGTCGCACGTGAGAAGAAGCGATATCAGCGTCTTTTTAAAAAGGGGCAGTTCTACGAGTGCGCGGGGTGTGAAGCCAAAGCTTACAAGATTTCGGCGAGAAAGCTTATGATTTGAACCGAAGCGCCGCTAAATTAAAACTTGTTTGTCCATGTTCTTTTTAACGAGGCTGCGGTGAGCCAGCCTGTCGTGAAACTCCAACTCGGAACCGGAGCGGTGCTCCTAAAGGGGTCGGAGTGGAGAGGTTTAAAGTGAAGCTCCCGGCTTTAGCCGCGGAGTAGCTCACGATGCAATGTTGCTTTTTTCATTTTGGCAGCGTGAAGAAGAAACGGCTGCCCCTGCCCACTTCGCTCTCAACCCATACGCGTCCGCCATGTGCCTCCACGACGCTCCGCACGACGAAAAGCCCAATCCCCATGCCCCTTTTGTGACGTAGGTAGCCGTTGGCATTGCCGCTTCCAGTTTCATAAAATGCTTCGAATATTTTTGGGAGATCATCCTTTGGGATGCCGACGCCGCTGTCGGCGACGCAAAACTCAACAGCGTCCCCTTTATCCTCAGCGGTTATCTTTATCAAACCATCCTCCTCAGTGAACTTCATAGCGTTCTCGAGCAGGCAGTAGAGGGTATGCACGACCTTTTCAGCGTCGCATCTCAACAATATTTCGGGTGCCGTCGCATCTAACTGCTGTCCCTGTTTCAGCAGCGGTCTGACGGCTTCGACAGCGTCCGCCACGAGCGCCCTGACATCACACTCCTCAATGGCAAGGCGCAGCCCACCATTTCTGATTACAGCAACTGTTCGAAGGTCGTTTACAAGCCTCGTGAGGCGTTGCAGCGCCCTTTCGATGCTGTGGAGGCGTCCTTCCTGCTCAGCGTTCAGCGTGCCAAACGAGTTGCTTAATAGCAGCTCGACGTTGCCCTTGATTATCGTGAGCGGAGTGGCTATTTCATGCATCGCTATTGTTATGAGGTTCGATTTCAACGCTTCAAGCTCAAGCTCTCGAGTGTATGCTTGCTTCAGCGACTCATACGCCTTCTTAAGCTCTGCCTCTAACGCCTTTTTCTCGGTGACATCCCTTGCAATGATTATGACGGTGTCGCTGTCGTCGTGTTGCAGCCCGCCGGGTCGGCGCACGCAGCTCGCCGCTACTTCCAGCACGAGGGTCCCGTCCCTTCCTTTGAACTTCAGGATGCTTGTGACATTTTCGCCCTTTAGCGCTTTCGAAAAGATTTCTGACGCTGTTTTGCGGTCCTCCTCAAGGACGAAGTCGAGCACCGCCTTCTCTAAAAAGTCTTCCTTCGAGTATCCGAACACCTCCAAAGTCCTCCTATTAACCTCTAAGAAGCGTCCAGCTTTATCGAGCACGATGAAGGGTTCGGAGGCATTATCGAAAAGTTCTTGATAATTCGCCTTTGACGCCTCCAGCTCTTCGAGGAGCGCCGTCCATGCAATGGTATGAGATGCGAGGTCTGCGAACGCAGAGAGCAACCGCAGCTCGAACTCGCTGAACTCCTTATACTCCGTGGTTGCGATGCAAAGCACGCCGATAGTCTCGTCCTGCAGCTTTATCGGAACTGTGAGGTAGGATTTCAGCCCATACCTGTTGATAACGTGTCTCTCAACCTCTTCAGGCAAGTTCAGGGTCCGCAGGTCTTTGATATAGTGAATCTTCCCGTCGAGCGCCGTTCTGCAGCTCAGGTCATACTTGTTCTCGCTGAGCTTTATGCGGCGGCGCAGCTCCCAATACTCCTTGCCAAATCCCCTTGTCGCTGCGGTGATCAACTCGTTTTGTTCTCTGTCGAGCAACCGTATGGACGCATGCTCGAGGCTCATCATCTCGCAAACGGTGTTCAAAGCGGCATCAAGTGTTTCCCTCATGCTCACGCCATTAACGACTTTCATGCTCGCATCGTAAAGGGCGTTGAGCCCAGCCATCCGCTCTTCAGCAAGCTTTTTGAGCTGCTTATTGAGCATTTCGAGCCGCTCGCTGAGCGACGCCGTGACCGCAGCGACCGTGAGGAAGATGATGCTTCTGAAGACGTCCAGCAAGAAGACATTAGGCACAACGCCGTAAGTGAAATGCAAGCCGAGCAGGAAGATGGCGGAGGCGACGGCGATGCCCATGCCTTTCCAGCGCCACCAGACCGCCGCAAGCACAATGGGCACGTAGAAGAGGTGTGTGTGAAACGCTTCTACGTAGAGCGCCCGGCGGAAGTAATAAGCAATGCCGCAGCAAAGAACGAAGGTTATAAGAACTGAGAGCACTTCAATTCCGACAGCCCGCTCTTGGGCAACTTGTTCCTTCCGAGCAGCGTTTGAAACTGTCAAGGGTTACTCCTTATTGCATTTAGTGTCCTGCTTGTATTTAGTTGGGGTTGCTTAAATATTGTTTAGTTGGGTTGTCCAAGTAACACGCACGGTAGGGGTGTTCAAAAATTAACTGTGATAGCTAATAATCAGCGATGGGAAGCTATTTATAATCCAAAAGCAATGAACAGCTGTTCAGAAGAAGGAGAATAGCTGGTGGAGGGAGAAAAACCGAATTTGGAAAAATATTCCTGCCCTAATCCTAAGTGCCCGGACTTCGGCGTTTTCGGCGGGGGTAATTTGGTCTTACATGCACCATATGGCACGCAACGCACCTACCTCCTCAGGTGCAAGACCTGTGGCAGGACGTTCTCGGTGCTTCGGGGAACGCCGTTCTTCAAGCTACGAACTCCCAAAGACACCGTCATAAAGGCGTTCTGGCAAATCTCCGAGGGGTACAGCTTCAGGAAGACTGCTAGGGACCTTGGAGTAAGTGAGGATTCTATCACAAGATGGACGAACAGGGCTTGTGAGCATGTGGACTTCCTCACGCAATACCTAGAAGAACTGGGGTGGGAAGAAGCACGAATCACGGCATTGTGGTTTTACATCAAGAAGCGCAGGAAGGTTTAAGGCTTAGGCTTCTGGGAAGCCGTATTCCCCGATAAGAGGGACGAAGACGACGCTACACTTCCTGTGCACGAGCACGCCGTTCTTTTTCTCTACGAGGTAGAGTTGCTGCTCATATGCGTATTTGCCGATGGGAATGACCATCTTACCACCGGTCTTCAACTGCTCCAAGAGCGGCGGCGGGACGTCGGGCGCTGCGCACGTCACGCAAACCTTGTCGTAGGGCGCCGCCGGCGGGTAGCCGAGCGTGCCGTCGCCGACGATGACGGTGACGTTCTTGTAGCCCGCACGCTCAAGGTTGTGGCGGGCGGTCTCAGCCAGCGTCCTTATCCGCTCTATGGTGAAGACGTGTCCCGTTTCGCCGACGAGCTCCGCAATGACAGCGGCGTGGTAGCCGGAGCCGGCTCCGACTTCTAAAACCTTCTCGCCTTTTTTCAGGTCGAGCAGGTCGCACATCTTCGCAACCATGTGCGGCGCACTTATCGTCTGCCCCTCTCCAATCGGCAGCGGATAGTCTGCATACGCCTTGTCCTGAAGATGTTCAGGCACGAACAAATGGCGAGGCACTTTTTCCATGGCACGCAGAACGCGCTCGCTCGCTGCCCCGTAGGAGCGCAACAACCGCACCATGTTCCTTCTTTCCTCTTCAAACTCAGCGACGGGCATCTGGAGTTTTTGATAGAGATGGGCCCGATGCGACTCGAACGCATGACCTCCGCCGTGTGAGGGCGGCGTCATAACCACCTAGACCACGGGCCCTTTTCATAAATACGTTGCTCAAACTTAAAAAACATGGTAAAAAGAAAAAGGAATTATTGAGTAGTGTCCTCGAGCGTGCCGTAGGAGGAGCCTTTTCCGCCTGCTATGATGTTTCGTCTCTTTTCTATCTCATCCTCCGGCAGCGCACTCTCCTCGCCGACTCGCACCTTTTTCAGTTTTGCTATGCCGATTTCAAACGTTCTCTGACATCCATGTGAGCAGAAATAATGCTCCTTACCATCGGGCGTCACTGTGACGTAGGGCTCATGGGGTATGTCGCCAGAACCCTCCAACTCATTCCCCTCGTCGTCGTAGGCACAAATCTCACATTTCACCATCCTCAACACCACCGCTTACCTTTTAACTTATATTATTTAAGTCTTACCCTTTCTTTGGACAAGCTCACCCTTCTTCCTCTTTAGTTTCCGCGAACATGATTCTTGAGTCCCCGGGCGGCAGCACTTTCGCTATTTCGCCGGGCGCTGCGATTTTGCGCATGAGGCGTTTTTCGACGGCACTCGCCTTCTCCATGAATATTTCAGATATTTTCTTTGCAAGTTCTGCCTTCTCGCAGTCGCCAGGCACGATTTCCACGAGGTATTTCGCATGGCGTTTCACGGCTTGCGGCGGACCTGCGACGAGCCACGTCTCCTCGTTGATTTCGATGCCGACGGCGAGGCGGAGCGGCACTTTGAAGTAGCGACGGCGTCCTCTGACGATGAAGCTGCCCTTCTTGATGTATTCGCCGCTTTCTGGTGTTTTGCTTACCTGCGTGGCGGCGACACTATAACAGTCAGCTTCTGCGAAGCCGTGTTTCCACAGCGAGGAGTATGCGGCGGCGAACTGCGCCGCTTCGTGTAACGAACGTTCTGGCACGGGACGCCCCTCGGTTTTCAGAAGCACAACAGGAGCGCCCGGCGTCTCGGTGTGGAAGAAGAGGTCGTCGTTTTCCATGTGTCGCTTCACCAGTTCTTCGTTCGTCGTGGCGTCCCTACCACCGACGCAGAGGAAGCCGTCCGACGTTCTGAACCAGCGATAGCGCTCGAACCAGCGCTCTCGGCGCTTCACTCTGCGTTGCGGGTAGAGCTCCGCCGCCTTGGTTTTAAGCAACTCCTGCTCCAATTCCTCTTCCAGCCGTTCCATTTTTGCACGAACTTCCAGAATTGCCTTTTTGACACCCTCTTTCTTTCGCCGTAGCGTCTTCGCCTCCTCGTAATACCGCTGAGCGCTCCGCTGCACGACTTTATGGACTTGCGGCGGTGTCAGCCCGCCCTTTAAAAATGTATCAAAAAACTCGCCAAGCTCAAGCTCTAACGCAAAGCCATTCAGCGTTATTTCCGCCCGTCGTGCTTTTCTGTCGGTTTTGACATTTGCGGTCGCCGATGCGCCGGCGGCAAGCACAGCCTCAACGTCGGCGTAGTGCGTGTAAAGAGCTTCTGCTTTTTCGATACATGCCGCTTCGCCAGCTTCAAGCTCTTTCAACGCTCGCTCTTGCTCCCCTAAGATTCTTTGGTATTTCTCCAGCTTCTCACTTTTCAAGCCCTCAAGCTCGCCACGCACCGTCTCCACGGTGGCAACGGTGAAAAACTCATCAAGCGCCTCGTTGAAGCTTTCAAATGGTATTTTGCGATTGTTCTCATAAACTCGCAGCTCGAACGGCAGGACAGCTTCGTATTTTTCCCCCTTCATGGCGGCGAGAACGACGTGCGGCTTAAGTTCATTGCGCAGGAGCGGCGAGAAAAGTTGAACGATGACGGCGTGCAGCGTCTTAACTTGCTCATCACTGAGGCTTGCTGCGTTCGTGTTCTTTTCAATCCCTGCCCGCAGGCAAACTTCTTCGGCAAAGATGCCACCGAGGTTGAGCTGCGTGGCGAGCGCCCTGACGACGTCCTTCTTTGATGCCTTAAGAACTTCTTTTAGCGTCGCCTCGTCGATGCCCAGCGGGCTCGGTCTCGGAGGCGGGAATTCGTAACGCTTGCCCCGCTTGAGCGCTCGTGCTGAGAACTCGACGGTCTTCAGCGGCAGGAGTATGCAGCGGTCCTCGTCAAGAAGCACGATGTTGCCCTTCGGCAAAAGCTCGGCGACGAGCGTCAGAGTCTTCCTCTCGCCCTCAGCCCAAGTCTCAACGTCAATGAGAATTATTCTGTCGAAGTCGTGCTGGCGAATCGCAGAGATGCGTCCGCCGCCGATGTGCTTGCGCAGGAACATTGCGAAGTTCGACGGGAACTTCGGCGAGGGCTTTGGATACTTCGTAAGATGAAAGCGTCTACCAGCCTCGATGATTAAGTCCAACGAGCCTTTTTCCTTATGGTGGAGCCGCAACCGAATCTCGGTAGGGCTGTGCTGGTATGCCTTTTCGATTCTTGCACCTTTGAGCCACTGAAGCTCGCTGACAACCGCTGCGACGTCGGCGCTGCTCATCCCTTGTTTCATGTTTATAAGTTGGCGGGCAGCAGAAATCTCTTTACCCTGCTGCACAAACTAAGGAGCTACCATGAGTTAAGGCATGGACATGAAGCCGCGTTACCGTTATCGAACTAAGGTTATTAAGGTCGTTGATGCGATGCGCCCGACGTAGAGATCGGTTATTTTGCTGACGTGGACTCTCCTGAAATTCACGCCGAAGAGAAGAGGAGTGAGGAGTATGCAGCGGGGCTCAGGGCGAAGAAATATGTAGAGCAGCGGCTCGCCGAGAACGGCAATGAATGCCTCGTAAAAACGGAAAAGCGAGCGGGGAGTGGCAGTGCTGGTCGCCACCGTTTACCTCAAAGATTCAGAAAAGTCGCTAAGCAAGGAGCTTCTGGGGAAGGACCTGCCCACCGCTCCCCGCGCGCTACGTCGCCCCCACGATCATTTTCATGATTTTCCTAACGGCGACGGATGCCGAGGAGTCTTCAGGGAGGGCGACGACGGGTTTTCCGAGGAGGTCAAACTCCGCGACCTTTGGGTCGTAAGGTATGATTTCGTGGAGTTCGATGCCGTGCTTCCTCGCTTCCTCCCTTACCTTCGCTTCAAGCCCTTCGGGAATTCTGTTCGCCACGTTTATTATCCTCTTGATGGCTATGTCAATCTCATCAGTTAGTTTTCTGATGCGGAGCGCCGTCAATATCCCTTTGACGGTTGCGTCCGTGATGACAAGCATGATGTCCACGTCTCTCGTCGTGCGGCGGCTGAGGTGTTCGAGCCCTGCTTCGCAGTCAATGACCGTGTAGTCATAATTCTTTGAAAGCGTGTCTATGACCATTCTAATGATGTGATTGACCGGGCAGTAGCAGCCCGGACCCTCAGGGCGCCCCATGACCAGCAGGTCGTAATGGTCGCCCTCGTAAATTATTTCCATGATTTTGCCCTCGAATTCTCGGCGCTTGTCGCCGGTGACGCTCTTTTCCTCCAGCAACGCCTCTCGCATTTCGCCGACGCTCGCCGCGATGCTCACGCCGAGCGCATCCGGGAGGTTGGAGTCGGGGTCGGCGTCTATTGCTAAGATGCTGGCGTCTGGGAACTCCTTGCTTAGTTCCCTTATCAGGAGCGCCGCAACCAATGTTTTCCCAGTGCCTCCCTTCCCTGAAATTCCAATAACGGTGCCCAACGGCATTTTCTTAGCCCTCAAACTCACACAAGTTCGCTCAACATGCTATCCACAATCTCCTTCAAAAGCCCCTCAGGGTCGTCGTAGTATTTGGAGCCCGCTGCCGGCTTTATCCGCCCGACGACTGAAGAGAATGCCATCTCACGCACGTCGTCGAGCGTAGCAACGTTCCGCCCGTCGAGGAGTGCCGCCGCTTGCACCTTCTCATAAAGGGAAATGGCGGCTCTTGCGGAGGCGCCCTGCTCAAGCTCCTCGCTCCACGGCGGCTCTCTCGTGGCTCGCACGAGCTTTACTATCGCATCAAGCACCTTCCCCGGAACCTCAACGCTCTCCAACTGTTTCGCATTCCTCAAAATTATCTCCTTATCTTCCTCTTCAGTTTCAGGATACCCCATCTTCGTGACGTCGAACCTGTCCAAGAGCACGTCTGAAAGCTCCTCGACGCCCGCCCGCTCTCTCGGATTCATCGTCGCGATCATGATGAAGTTCGACGGGTAGTCCACATCGTAGGGTCCAATGGTCGCAATCCCTTCCTCTAAGACTTGGAGCAGGGCGTTCTGCAGCTTCTCAGGCACCCTGTTCAGCTCGTCGAAGAAGACTATGCCCCTGTTTCCCTTCAACAGCTTCCCGGGCGTGAACGCCCGATAGTCCTGTGGTCCGTATTTAAAGGCTTTCGTTGGGTCGATGTCGCCGAGTAAGTCTTCTGCCGTTAGATCTGGCGAGCCTTGGATGCGGACGAAGCGTTTTATCCCACTTATTTTTTCGGTTTCCAGAGTCTCGCCACGCTCCTTCATTGCACGACATAGCGGACATACTGGCTCCTTAGGGTCACAGTGGTAAGGGCAGCCTTTCACCACCTCGATTTCGGGTAGCAGCTCTGCGATGTGTTTTGCGAGCGTCGTCTTCCCAACGCCGGGGTAGCCTTCGATTAGGATGTGATGCCCGGCGAGCAGCGACGATATTATCTTGCGCTTCGCATCTCTCTGCCCAATGATGACGTCCAGCGGGTCCTTCCCATTCCTAATATGTTCCAAAATTACCTCTCTAAGGTCTTCCAACATGCCCCTTACCTCTTACAAGATTTCGGCGAGAAAGCTCATGGTTCAAACCATGAGCCGAATCGCCGATAGTTTTAAATACCTCCTCATCTATCCTATTCCCAGCGAGCTCAGAGCTATATGCTCTGGGTAGGGGCTGAGGTGAGCCAGCCCCGTCGTGAGGCTCAGGCTCTGGGCAGGTTGCCCTCAAAGAGTCTGAGCTGAGAGGCATGAAGCTCATGGCTTTAGCCATGGAGTAGCTCACCTCTTTCCTCCCTTAACAGATTTCACCCTCAAATCTTTAGAATGGCACTTCCTGCACCGTTTCGCCCTCATAGCGTTTCGTGCGTTGCAGTTCATGCAAATCTTCACATGCAGCAGCCGACGCTCAGCCTCTGGGAACCGTGCCATCGCTCCTTCACCTTGACCCTTTTACTATGTTAAGCTATAATAGTTCATAAAGGGTATTCCTTTTTCTCGGAATTCTTCCAGCCTCTCTTATCAGACGCTCAAGCGCCTCAGGACTCATGTATTCGCCAGAGGTCGCCCCCGCCGCCTTAGATATGTTCTCTTCCATTAAGGTGCCTCCCAAGTCGTTAGCGCCGAAATCGAGCATCTTCTTGGCGCCTTTGGGCGTGAGCTTCACCCACGACGCCTGAATATTGTCACAAAGTCCATGGAGGACGACGCGGGCAAGGGCGTGGACGACTGCGCACTCGAAGAACGAGGGCGCCCGCCCGCCGATCATTCTTCCGAGCTCGTTGTTCTTCGGCATGAAAGGCAGAGGTATGAACTCCGTGAAACCTTTAGTTTCCTGCTGAATCCTTCTTATTAGGAACAAGTGCTCGATTCTGTGTGCGGCGGTCTCGACGTGCCCGAACATCATCGTTGCCGTTGTTGGGATGCCGATGCGATGTGCCGCCTTTATTATTTTAACCCACTCCTCAGTCCTCAGCTTCTTAGGGCAGATTTCATGACGCACCTTATCAACGAGGATTTCAGCAGCAGTTCCTGGCATAGAATCGAGCCCTGCCGCCTTTAACTCCTTTAAAACGTCCTCGATGCCGAGTTTGGAATTGTCGGCAGCGTGCTTAACTTCCATCGGCGAGAATGCGTGAATGTGCACGTCGAAATTCTCTTTTATGCGTTCAAGAATTTCGCAATAGTCTTCAATGCAGAAGTCAGGGTGCAGCCCGCCTTGAATGCAGACTTCGACGGCGCCACGCTCAACCGCTTCCGCTATCTTATTTATGACCTCTTCAATGCCCAAAAGGTAACCCTCACCCGTCTTGCGTCTGAAAGCGCAGAACTTGCAGCTCCCGATGCAGACGTTCGTGAAATTGATGTTACGATTCACTATGTAGGTGACGACGTCGCCGCACGCCGCCCTTCGAAGCTCGTCAGCAATTCTGAACAGCAAATGCGGGTTTTTAACTAAAAACATGGCGTCGTTCTTCGTGACGTCGCCTTTCCTCACTCTCTCGTAAAGCGTCTCTGCCGCCGCCACGCAGGCGGCAGCCGCCACCGCTCTCACGCTCACCATCGCACCGTGATATTTATTGAGGGTAAATAAAAACTAAGAGGATGAACCTTTACACGAGGCTTGAAAGCTGTCCTGAAGTTTACAGGGTTAACGTATGTGATGCAACCGACGCTGCCCTCATGAAAATAAACGAAGAGCTGGCACTTGCGTTGAATTTAGACGAGATGCGTAGGATTAAGGAGCACTTCTTGGCGAAGGGTAGGAATCCAACGGACGTAGAACTTCAGAGCATAGCACAGGCGTGGAGCGAGCACTGCTGCTACAAAAGCTCGAAGCTCATCCTCAAAAAATTCATCTTCGGCATAGAAGCGCCGCAGAATGTCTTAGTCGTCGTGGAGGACGCCGGCGTCGTGGCGTTCGACGACGAGCACGTCTACGTTGTGGGCTTCGAGAGCCACAACCATCCTTCGGCGCTCGAACCCTACGGTGGTGCCGCCACCGGCGTCGGCGGCATCATCAGAGACGTCGTCTGCATGGGCGCACAGCCTGTAGCGCTGATAGACGCTCTTTTTTTCGGTCCCCTGGACTACGATTACGAAAAGCTCCCGGAGGGCGTCAAGCACCCGAGGTTCCTCTTTGACGGCGTCGTCGCCGGCATCCGAGACTACGGGAACCGCATCGGGATTCCAACGTGCGCAGGTATGCTTTTCTTCGACGAGGGCTACATGGGCAACTGCCTCGTGAACGTCGGCTGCGTGGGCGTCGCAAGCAAGAAAAACGTGCGGCGGAGCGTCGCACGCCCCGGCGAGCTTTTAGTGCTCGTCGGCGGGCGAACGGGGCGTGATGGCATCCACGGCGTCACATTCGCCTCTACGGAGCTCACAGGCGACGAGGCGCTGCGGAGCGCCGTTCAACTCGGCGACCCGATAATGAAGGAGCCGCTCATGCACGCGATTCTCGACGCAAACGCCGCAGGGCTGATAAATGGAATGAAGGACTTAGGCGGCGGCGGGCTTTCGTGCGTCGTCTCTGAGATGTGCGCCGCCGGGAATTGCGGCGCCGTCGTCTTTCTTGACAGAGTACCTCTGAAGGAGGCGAGTTTGAAGCCTTGGGAGATTTGGGTCTCAGAGTCACAGGAGCGTTTCATGCTTGCTGTCGCTCCTGAGAATCTGGAGGAGCTCTCAAGCTTTTTTGAGAAGTGGGACGTGCCTTTAACAGTCGTCGGCGAGACCATCAAGGAAAAAGTCATAAGGCTCTTCTACAAGGACGTGAAAGTTTTTGAGATGGAAACAGACTTTTTAGTGGGCAGTGTCGTTTACAAGCGGCATTGTGAGTTCAGGCAAGACGAAATCAAACGCATGGAGCAAGATCCGAAGCTCAAGGAGCCTAAAGATTACACCGAGATTCTTTTGAGCTTGCTGGCGTCGCCGAATATTGCGTCAAGAGAGCACGTAGTAAGACAATACGACCACGACGTCAGGGCGTCGACGATAATAAAGCCGTTACACGGCATAATCGGGAAGGAGACGCACGGTGATGCCGTCGTGATCAAACCTTTGGAGGAGTCATGGAGAGGGCTCGCAATTACCGCGGACGTCAACCCCGCTTACACGAGAATAAATCCTTTCTGGGGCGCCGCCTCTGCGGTTGACGAGGTTTGCAGGAACTTGGTAGCGGTGGGAGCGTTGCCGCATTCGCTGGCTGACTGCCTGAACTTCGGGAATCCTGAAAAGCCGGACAGGATGGGCGACTTCTACGAGTGCTGCCGCGGCTTGGGCTACGTTGCCCGTGCGTTGCGCCTGCCTTTCGTATCCGGCAACGTGAGCTTTTACAATGAGTTCGTCGCGCTTGACCGCCCAATACCGCCGACGCCGACCGTTCTCGGCATTGGAATCGTAGAGGATGTGCGGAAGTGCGTTTCCGTGGATGCAAAGCGTGCAAGAAACGTTATTTACATCATAGGCGAGACGAAAAAGGAGCTTGGCGGCAGCGAGTATTACAGGCTCAGGGGCGTGCGGTTCGAGCGTGGCGAGAAATGCGGCGTCGTGCCGAGGACGAATCCCGAGACGCTGCGTAAGAGGATTGGAGTTTTAAGGCGTTTAATTTTGGAGGGACTCGTGGAGAGCTGCCACGACGTTTCCGAGGGCGGGCTTGCAGTAGCTGCGTGCGAGATGCTGTTTGGCGGTTGTTTGGGCGTCGAGCTCGACGTCTCGCCGCTCCGCATGGAACGCAGCGACTTTAAGCTTTTCTCAGAGTCAAATACGAGGTGGCTCGTCGAGGTGCGTCCTGAGAAGCAAAGCGAGTTTGAGGACATCTTGAGGCGGGAGAATGTCTATTTCAGGGAGCTTGGCGTGCTGCGGAGCGAGCCCGTGATTTTAATACGGAACGGGAGTGGGGAGCTTGTGGACATGCCGCTTGAAGCTGCGAGGGCGGCGTGGAGAAGTGCGCTCGAGCGGCAGCGCGTTCGGCACGATATTGATTCGTTGTGAAAAGGAAAACTAGCGGCTTCATTTTCTTTTCCACGAGTATGCAATGGCGCCGGCGACCACGCTTGCGACTGCTACGAGCACAACGACCATTAATGCGTGTGTCCCTTCCGAGCTTGCCGTCGGCACCGCCCGCTGTCCAATCGAGACATATTCGATTTTAGAAAACAGGTTGCCATCCTCATCTTTATATTCTATGACGAGCGGCACCTCCGAGACGCTCCCCGTCGCTTTCACGTGCAGCTCGAAGCTGCTGAAGTCGTCAGGATTGAGCAGCCCCACGAAATAGGCTTTGTAGGGATGCACGCCTTCGACGCCTTCCGCCGTGCCAACTCGCATGACCACGCTTCTCGCCGCCTCTAAGCCTGCGTTATTGATGTCGCCTGTGATTTTAAAGGAGTTAGCACCCGTCGCTTCCACCTCTATCCCCGTGAGGACGAGCTCCACGCCCTTTTTGCTCTCCGCCACGTTCAAGGGGACGTTCAACACCATCGAATGCGAGTTGTCGCCGTTTCTAAATTCCAACCTGAAATTCAGAACGCAAACGCCCATCATTTGAGGCGTGAAGTTGAAAGAAATAACCCCTGCTTCATCGGGCGGCAACTCCCCTATAAAGACCTCTGAAGGAACAATGTTCTCGCTTTCGGCAACGACACGCACGCCCGTAGCAGCATTCAGTCTTGGATTTCCGACAGCAAGCTTGATTTCCGTGCGCTCTCCCACAAAGATATCCTCTGGGACGTTCTCGACACTTATGGTTAGCGGAGTGCTGTCCACCTGCACCGGTATCGAATATCTCACGGTCTCAGCTTCTTCCGTCTCCACTAAAATCTTGGGGTAGTAGATGCCGTCGGGGCATGTAGCGCGGACGGTGAACGTGAAGGTTATGCTCTCTCCGGGTCCCAGCCGCCCGACGTTCAAGAAGGGCTTGCTCAAGACTTCGATTTCACGGCTGAGCATGCAGACCTCCTTCAAATACACGCTCCTTGCCATCTCCATGTTCTTCACCGTCACGGTCACCGTGCCGATGTCGCCCTGCATGAGAACCTCCGGGCTCACCCAGTAATCTGTGACCATGATTGCTGATTTCTGCGCATCTTCGGCATGTGCGCAGCCCGTCATGCCCCATGCCACCACGACTAAAAGCAAGAAGGAAAGCATAGCGAACGTGCGGCGCCACGTGCTGATGTTTGAGCTGTTGTTGAAAACTGAGCAGCTGTTGTTGAAAACTGAGCAACCGAAACTTTTACCTAAGCCGTTACTGTTGCACGAGCCGCTGTTGCCAAGAACACCGCCCGCAGCCAGCATTAAACTACCCCCGTCAGAGTGTGCTGCTCAGGGTCGCCAGCTTCCACACCGAATACAGAACGTAAACTGCTACTGGAATCGCGACCGTTATCAGGGCGTCCCGTATCGAAAGCTTTCTCGCATGCTTCAGCCCGAAGACCCAGAGGTTTGCGGCCCACAACAGGAAGAGCATACCGATTACTGACGAGAGTTGCATCATCGGGCTTGCCATCAGGGCTGCAATGGCGTCTGCCACTTCCTCAGGGCTTGTGACTGTTGGAAGCTCTACGGTTGAGAAAAAATGATACGTGAGGGCTGCGCTTATGATGCCGCCGATTACGAGAGGGATGTAGCCGTAGCCGACGAATTCGAGGGTGCGTTTGAACGAGCCTTCACCGTTGAAGAGTGCAGAAATGCCGAAGAGAATGGCGGCAACGACGAGCCAGATAATAAATGCAAAAACGAGGGCACCGACAGCGCTACCAACAAGCATGACTGAGATAAAACCTTGCGCCTCAGGCGGGAGCGTTCCGCCAAGAATCCCTACAGTCATGAGGCTCGACAGAAAAGCAATAGCCCCGCTGGTCATTCCGCTCAGCAAAACGATAAACGCTGGCGTCTTTAAATTTTCCTCTCTTTTCAACCTTTCCTCAAAAAATTTGTCCGGGTTCGTCAGCACTTCTATCATTTCCCGCACCACGTTATCAGAATGACATAAAACTTCTGCGGTAGCGTTGTGTTGCGGCAGCGTGGTTAGCCGACGCCTCTACGACGGGCGGCTCGTAACCGCTTCACCATTTTCACTGCCGCTTCCACAGCACGCTTCGCATATTCCACTCGTTCCTGCGCTTCGAGCCTTGTTTCACCTGGTCCTGAGACTCCAAGCGTCACCGGCTTCTCAAACTCCAGAGACAAATCCATAAGCTTGCGGGCGGCGTGCTGCGCCACGATTTCGTCGTGCTCCGTCGCACCCTCGATGACGCAACCCAGCGTCACAACAGCATCCACGTCCTCGTCCATCAACAGCATCTTCACAGCGAGCGGCATGTCGAAGACGCCCGGCACCTTAAGAACCCGTTTGACGCTCGCACCGAGGAATTCTGCGTGCTCCCTACCGAGTATTTCCATCTGGTAGGTGATGTCGCGGTGGAACTCGGAAACCACAAACGCCAACCGTATCTCCTCTCCTGCCATCCCAACACCTCATAGCCTTAAAGGACCTGCATCTTCAAAGCCTTGTCGCATCCCCATGCCTGCCTCCTTTCTTAGCATTTCAGGCTTAAAAAGCAGCTTTATTACGTTCTGCGCATGCTCTCTCGTGCGGCGGTCTGCGAGCATCGCCAGCTCCCTTTCGTCCTTTGCTTCGTCCTCATGCACGAAAACCTCAATAATGTGCTTTGATACAAGTATCTGTGTAAATATCAGCCCGAGAGACGCCTCGTGCGCACACGTCTTGTCGAGCGGCGTCGGTCCGGGCATGCCGAGCGCCATTACGATGTCGCAGCCACGCTCAAAGAGAATCTTGGCGGCAACCGGTAAATCCTTGATGCCGGGCACCGTGTATCTTTCAATCTCGACGGACGCATGTTTTCTCAGTTCGTCAATAGCAGCGGCGCCCATGTCATATCTCGCAAATGTGGTGTCGGCAATACCCACTTTCTTCTTGCCTTTCATCCCTCCTCCCTCTTAACCTCGACTTTAGTTCTGAGCTTCATATATGCGGAGGTCCAGATGCCGATGAGCGAAATTACGACGCCGCCGAATATTGAGAAGAGCAGGACTTGCACGCCGCTCACCACGCTTCCGGCATTGAGCAGGATGACGCACTCGCTCCCACCCCAAAGCATGAGCCCGGCGGAAATCACGAAAAACATGACTTCGAGATGTCTCAGTCCGCTGCCTTCGATGTAAGCGTTTATGATTCTGCCGACGCCCGACGAGAGTGCGGCGGCGACATACCACCACACCGAGATTTTAATGAAAAGCATCAGCATGACGAGAAATTCAAATTCGCCGGCGGGAGCGTCTCTGTAATACTCGACGCAGCTTGCGACCCCTTGCGTCATGCCCACGATTGCAAGGATTATTGCGCCGACATAGGTCACGAAAGTTATCTTTCCGCCGTAAAATGACTGCCGAAGCGTTTTTGAGAAGTCTTCGAGGACGTTTTCCAATCCCAAGCCCTTGAAAAGCAAGTAAATGCCGAGGAGGAGGAGTATGATGCCGGCGGCAAATTCCGTGCGCCCTATGAGTATCGATATCGAAAGAGCAAAGAAAATTAAGCTAAGCGGCAAAACCATGGAACGAGCGAACTTCGGGTCCTCAAATACCCTTTTTACGATATAGAACGTGCTTTCGAGGTTCTGGCTTTGCTTAACCACTACCCTTTTTATGAAATCTACCTTCACCCTCGACTGTATTATCGGGAGGAGCCACTCGTCCTCGGCGCCGTCGCTTACAAAGACCGCACTACTCGCATCCACCGCCGTCAGCACTTCATCCAGCTCCCTGCTTATCTTCTCGTCAGATTTCCGCCCGATGCTCCTGTCACCGGCGAGCAGCACGAGTTCGACAGCTTCGCCCTCCGCTTTCAACTCGTCGTAAAGTCGCACGCCCTCGAAAATGGCGTTAACGTCGGAGTCCTCAGGGTCCGAGAGCCCAAGCTGCGTAGCCACCTCTAAGCAAGCATCTCGCCCTATTACCGGCGTCCGCACGCCGACTCGCTCACCAACGTCGTTGTCCCGGTCAACGCAGATTATCAGCTTCAACCGCTACTACATTAGCATTCTGATATTTAGCTTTTGTGGCGCACAAAAATAATTGACTTTCACGGGGCAAAAAATAGGGAAAAATTAGGAATTGCTCCTCCTTATAAGCAGCAGAAATACTGCGCTAAGCGTCAGCAATGACGGGAGCAGCGGCGTTGGGTATTCAGGGACGGAGCATGTCTGCCAGAAATATGCAAGGATGTTGTCCAGAAGCTCCTCGTTGTC
>QMVQ01000012.1 GCA_003661185.1 Candidatus Alkanophagales archaeon
CGTCGCTCAAAGGCTTGAAGATGCGGAGGTCGTGTTTTCAGACCCCTCAAGACCACCCGGAGAGAAGGTGCGAACAATCGAGAACCTTCAACCTTCGCCGTTGAAAATCGTTGAGAAGTATCGAAAAACAACTGAGAATCTGGCGTTCGAGCTACCGCCACAGATGCCGCCCGCGCGTGTGGGGCGTTGGCTGAGCGGGGAGAAGGAATACACGTCGCTGAACTTCCAGTTGAACCGTTTGGCGCTTTACATGGGCGCGCTTGCGGAGTGCAAGGTCTCGGCGGTCTCGTTGCCATCGGGCGAGCGGGTGACGTGCGAGGACGCCACCTTTATGCCTAAAACTGCAGCGAAGCCGAGAGCGTTTATCTACGAGGTGGACCCAACGGTGATCAAAGCTACGCTCATTAAAAACTTGTTGGGCAAGCTTGAGCTGGAAGCCGAGGTTCTAAGCGAGGACAAGCGGCGAACGCTCTTGACCTCCGACGAAGAGGTAAGTTCGGCGTTTCTTCGCCAGTATAAAGTGCTTGAATTCGTGGATTTTGGTGTGGAGCCTGTTGTAAAAGCGTTGAAACGGCTTAACGCCAAGAAGGTGACGTTACGCTTCTCGCTGCCGCCGTCGGAATACTGGAACGTGCGTAAGAGGTTTGAAGAGGGACTGAGCGGCGGCGAGCGCTGGATTCACCTTTTTAAAATAGGAGACAAAGCTCTCCTCGCAGAGCGTTTAGCTTCTAAGGATTAGCTTTAGGAGTGCCCTGACGTCCGCAACGGAATGCCCGACCGCCCGCTTCGACTCGACAGCCACGATTCTCGGAAGAAGAGGGAGCGCCCGCCAAAGTTTTCCCTGCTGGACCAATTCGACGAATTTATGCTCATTTTCAATCCATCGGAAGTGCCTGAGCACCCGCCGCTCGTAGTCTTCGAAATGTCCAGCTTTCAAACATTCATAAAAAAGCTTTGCGCACCTGAGAGACGGCGCATTCCCCTCGCCCGCACCGGAAACACAACCTATGGACTCGCCGACGCCAACGACGTTACCGACGACGAACGGGCGACATTTTGACGGCGCAAGAAGACGAACGAAAGCGTCACACCTGCAAAAAAGCTCGTTATTGACTTTAAAACCGTATTTTTCCCTGAGGCCGTTAAGGAGGGCTGAGAAGTTGCCCTCAGCCTCGCCGACGCCGACGTGCCAGCGGCGGTCGCCGAGCGGGAACGCCCATGCATAGCCCGTCGCCCCTTTGGCGTAAACGTAAATGTTCTCGTCGGCATCGTGCTCTTCCACGGTCTGAGCTGTTGGATACAGGTTGTCGTTTTCGATCTTCGGGAGCAGCGCCCGCTCGTAGCCGGTGGCGTCCACGAGAACGTCTGCTTGCTGCGCTTTCACTGCCTTAACATCTTCTATATCCATACGCCGCCATAAGTCCTCAAGAAGCCGCTTTTTGTCGAAGACCACTACGTTCTTGTTCTTGAACGCCACGCCGTTAACGATGACGTTTGCGGGACGCACGAGCACATATTCGTCAAGATTCACGTCTATTTCCTTATACAAGGCTTTAGCTTCGTTGTAAGTGATGCCCCAGGCGCAGCGACAGTCCGGCGAGGAGCGCCGCCGCTCGCAGATGCTTACATCAAAGCCCGCCTGCTTTAAAAGGAAGTAAAGGAACGTGCCAGCGACGCCCGCCCCATATATCTTAACATTCATGCGTGCCACGCCCTCCAAACGTTGTTTTACAAATACTGCCACCGCTGCAAATAAAATTTGTCAAGAATTACGCCCTCTTGGTCCATGGGTGCGCTCACGGGCGGAAAAGCTAAAACAAAACATCCCAAAAACTTTAAAAAGCGTCGTGATTAAAATTACGGCGGAGAGTGAGAATATGGACGTGAACGAGATAATAAACGAGGCGAAAAACATAATAACGTCGCCGAAGAACACCTTGGAGGAAGTAAAAGACAAAGAGCGAAGCACACAGGATATACTGGTTTATTTAGCAGTCGTTGCCGTGCCGCTACTCATAGGTGTCATCATTGGCTACGGCGTCGTCGGCATTAAAGTCGGCTGGGGAATGCTTGCGACGCATTTCACGCTCCCCATGGGCACGGCGGTCGGTCTTGGCATCCTGCAATACGTGCTCTCGATAATCGGCGTGGTGATATTCGCATATATCCTGAATGCTCTCGCTCCGAGCTTCTCGTCAGAACAGAACCTGATGCAGGCGATGAAGCTTGCGGCGTATGCTGCGACCCCAGGGCTTCTTGCGGGCATCCTTTACATCCTTCCGACGCTTTCGATTCTCGTGTTCCTGATAAGTCTTTACGGGCTCTACATTCTTTATCTGGGGATGCCAGTGCTCATGAACACGCCAGAAGACAAGCAAGTCATATACCTGATAGTGGCAATCGTCGTTTACATAATCATCATGGTCGTCGTCGGAGCGGTAGCAAGCACGGTGATGATGCACGCAGTCACTCCGGCAATCCCCTCTTTTTAATTTTTGAGGCTGGCGGCACTAGTTTGAACTAAGCGACTGCATATCGGCTTACAAGACTTCCAAGCGGCGGGGCTTGCCGCTGCGGTCGTAGCATGCCCAGTCAGTCTCGCCATACGGGTAGCAGATGATGATGTGGCACCTGCCGAGCCTTGAGAACATGCGAAGGTCCTCCTTTGAAGGGCGATTGTTCGGGGAGGGGTGGCTATGGGCGGAGCCGACGACGCCCATGCCGAGCGGCAGCATTTCTAAACGCAACGTTGCGCTCCGCTGCGAGGAAAGCGTGCCCGGCAACAATAAAATGTCATCAATGATACCACGCTCCGCAGTGAGTAGGCATAGAAACTCCTTAGGGTGCTGCGCCCTACTTGCGTTCAATATAAGTTCTAAAGTTTCCTTCGAGATCCCTTTTATTTTCATCAACCCTCTAACTTCTTCGTATGTTAAGTAGGGTTATGCCCAATTACAGAGAGTCGCTACGAAAGCTCTCCACTTCAGTGGGGGAGGCGGGAGGTAGATCTTATGTGTCGCAACAAAATATATTAAGAAAATGAAGGTCAAGAGAACAAACAAGCTGCGACTAAGGCCCACAAAAGAACAAGAAAAAGTACTGCTTAGCCTCTGCGAGATGTCAGCCGTTCTCTGGAACAAGGTGAACTACAAGCGCCGCCAGAGCTTTTTCGCCGGCAGTATTAACTGGGATACAAGCAGCGAATACGAGGAGTTCAAGCGAATTATCGGTGCTGCGACGGCGCAGCAGATGATCAGGAAGAACGACGAAGCTTGGAGGAGCTTCCTTAAGCTTCTAAGACTTAAGCAGAAGGGAAAGCTCCCCAAACACGTACGCAAGATCTCCCCTCCGAGATACTGGAAGGATCGCTTAACTGGAAGAAGAAAGCTGTTAACCGTAATTAGGAACGACTGCTACAGGATTGTGGAGGTGGGAAACAAGAAATGGTTGGTATTTCGGGGTTTAAGAATTCGCATAACCGGAGATATAAGGTGGAGAGGAAAGCAGGGTCGCTTAGAAATCCACTACGACGATTTAACGGGTCGGTGGTACGCCCTTCAATCAGTTGAAGTTTCTGTTAATCGGGCTGAATCAGCCAAGAGGGCGTACGCCGACCTCGGCGTGGTAAACATCATCACGGGCTGGGTGGAGGGAGAGAGACAGTGCATAGCTTTCTCGGGCAAGCCGTTGTTGGCGGACTGGTGGTACTGGACTAAGAAAATCTCCAGATGTCAATCTCAGCTGAAGCGTGTTAACGGCAGGAAGACATCCGAGCGGCTCAGAAAGCTGTATCGCAAAAGGCGGCGAAGGCTCAGGCATGCTGTCAACACGATCATTCATCACTTCGTCAGGCTCTGCTTCAGCAAGGGAGTCGGCGAGGTCGTCGTTGGAGACGTTAGCCACATCAGAGAGAACAACGACAAAGGAAACGAAATCAACGCCATGATACACAACTTCTGGTCTTTTAGATACATCATCGAGAGGCTGAGAACGACCGCCGAGAACTTCGGAATTAAAGTAAAACTTGTCAGGGAGAACGGAACCTCGTCTCGCTGCCCGTGGTGCAGCTCCAAAAACGTGAAAAAGCACAAGAGACTGTTCAAGTGTTTAAGCTGCGGAATCGAAGCCCATAGAGATGTCGTAGGTGTGTTGAATATAGCCCGTCTCCACGGAGACGGATTTAACGGGGTGCTGGCACACCCCTCGCTTCTGAGGGGGGAGGAAGGAGCTGAGGTAAAAGCCGATGTGGCTCCGATGTCGGTGATGCCCTCAGAAGCGAGAATCTCCCGACTTTAGTCGTGGAGAGTGTCAACTGAGCATGACACCGTTGGCCGGGGGCACGACGAGCTCTTATCACGACCCGACAGGGGGACAAAACTGCCCGTCGCAAAAACGAGGGCAAAAGGGAGCAGTAAAAAGTCGCTCATTTGAGGCTTTCGGCAGCGAGGAGCGCAGCGCCAAGGGCACCGGCGATCTGCGGCTCCTCAGGCACCGTGATTTTCACGTTCAGCCGCTCTTCAAGCGCACGGACGACACCTTCGTTCTTTGCAACGCCCCCAGTCATCACAACTCGCTCTTGGACCCCAAGCTGTCCGACCATGCCGGTGATGCGGCGGGCAATTGCCCTAAAAATGGCTGCGGCGATGTCCGCCTTTTCGTGCCCGCTTGCTATTAACGAGATTACCTCGGACTCGGCGAACACCGCACAAACGCTGCTGACCTCTATGTTTTTAGTAGCTCGGAGCGAGAGTTCTGTCATTTTACCCAAATCGACTTCGAGCGCCTCCGCCATCACCTCAAGAAAGCGCCCGGTGCCCGCAGCACATCGGTCATTCATCACGAAGTTCGTGACTCTGCCGGCGGCGTCGATGCGGATGACCTTGCTGTCCTGTCCGCCGATGTCAATGATGGTGTGAGCGTCAGGGAACAGGAACTTTGCGGCTCTCGCATGGCACGTGATTTCCGTAATCTGGCGGTCGGCGAATGGAACCCTCGAACGCCCGTAACCCGTTGATACCACGTATGCCAGATCCTCAAGACTCATGCCTGCCGCCCGTAAGGCATCTTTAGTGGCGCTTCTCGATGCGTTTTCGTGCGATGCTCCGCTACGCATGATACTGAACGATATGATATCGTAGCTCTCTGCATCTATGATGACAACCTTCGTGAATATGGAGCCAATGTCAACGCCCGCTACTGCCGCCCCCATGGCTCTTCCCGATGGTTTTTTCTTTCCACTCTTCACCTACGCCGCCGTGCGTCAATAGTTTCAAAAAGTGCTTGCAGCCTTGTTTCTATCTGCGCCTCGGAGACCATCCTCGAATCCACCATATCTGCCTCGATAATTACGCCGGGAACGCCGAGCCGCCGCTCTATCTCGTTTACTATCTCCCTCTGCCCGACCCACGCACGGCACGTCTTCGACGCAAACATCACCAACCCGTCTATCGAATACTCTTCCACAAGTTCCATTATCTGCTCAAGGGCGCCCTCTGTCATCATAACCATGGCTTGATGCCCTTTCGTGTAATAAAGCTCGACCCAGTTCTTCACGATATCGTCGGCGTCTGGGTCTATATACTCAGGATGCGGGAAGAACTCCCACGGGTAACGCCCGCAAATCGGAACCGCCCCGTAGGACACGAACTTCCGAATGAACATCCCAAGAAACGCCCAAGGTAGCCACGCATCCCAATACAACCTGTATTTCTCACCGTCTGGCAATATAGCTGGAATCTTCTTCGCCGCCCGCTCTTTAAGCTCCGCCAGCAGCTTCTCGTAGTAAGGCACGGTCTCAGGCTTCCCCATCATATAAAAGACCGGAGCGATACTCACGCCATAGTCCCAGAGCGTCCAAGGCGTCGGTTTCAGCTTGAAAAACTCCCAGCACTGGTTGCGCAGCGTCGTCGCTTTCTTTAGCACCCTGAGAATCCGCCGCATCTCCTCCTCGTCGAACTCCTTCCCACAGACCTTCTCAAGTGCCGGTATCAAGCTCTCTTTTATTTGACGAACCACGAAACGCTCAAGCCTTGGCAAGTCCTCCTTGCGCCGTGGCGGCGGGATGTCCACCGCCACCACAGGAATTTTAAGACGACGATACAACGCTTCTGCGTAGTGCGCCATCTCGGTGCAGAGCCGTCCAGTTATCAGCAAATCTGGAATTGGCAAAATGACTTCTTTCCTCACAGGTCGCCCTCTAAGAATTGCCGCCGCCATTCCGGTATGCAAACGATGATATGAGCACGTGTCCATGAGCTCGCCGTCAGCCTCCGCCGCCTCTAAAACTTGGTCACCAGCCTTACGCCCGGCGCAATAAGCAGCGTAGCCCGCCATGAAGTGACACTTCATCCCCATCGCATACGGGAAGATAAACAGCGGCCCGGAGCACCACGCTACCTTTTCGCCGTGCTCTTTCGCCTCTCTAAGCTCAGCCCAGTGCTTGTCCACCATTGGGCCTATGAGCTTCGTCGTTTCGAGCCTGTTCAATTTGTATTCTTTCTTTTCTACCATCAAGCACCCCTCCTCAAAGACTCTGCGAACGATTGAAGTCTCGTCCGCACGCCCTCCAGAGAGACAATCTCGTGCTCCACCTCTATCATCACTTCAGGAACGCCTGCCTCCATCAGCCCCCTCTTAATATCAGGGTAGTAGCAGAGATGTGGCGGGCAGAACTTTATGAGCAACGAGATTACGCCATCGGCACCGCCTCTCTTTACCATCCCCGCAATTTCATCCGTCCAATCCATTTCCCAGTCGCCCTTCGTCGGGCACGTCGGCTCCCTTTTTAGATAATGCTCGGCAAGTGCCTCCAGCGGACGCTTGTTGCCGTCAAGCTCGACATCGTTCGCAAAGTATTTGGAGCCTACATAAAGGTCATCGTCCACAACCACCATCCCCAAATCTTCAATCATGTCTAAAATCTCGAACTGCGGCGTCTGGCACAAAGCGCCGGTGAGCACTACTTTCAAGTCGCCCTTAACACGTGGCTCTTTCAAAAGCTCCTCCTGCCGCTCTTCAAGCTCTAAAAGAAGCTCTCGAAGCCAAGTGTTGTGCTCCTCCTTCGGCACGAGCATGCTCGACCACACGACTGCCATTACTTCACGAGCCCGCAAAACGCCCAGATTCTTCCGCCTGAACTCGTAGAAGCGCCGCAACATACGCCTATTTTCGTTGTAAAGCTCTATGCTCCGTCGCAGCTCTCCATCTGTAATCTCTTTGCCTGTAAACTCCTCGAGGCTCGCTTTGAAGCGTTCCAGCTCTTCTATCAGGAAATCCTTTGTCGCAGCCCCTGGAAAAATCGCTGGCAAATACAAATATTCAAGGTATGCCGGACGCACATGCTGCTCCAAGATGAACGGCAGCTCTTGCGCTTGCAGGCACGTTCTATAAATAATAAAGCCGTCAATGAAGTCCAGCTTGCCACGGACGGCATCATCCACAAAGCTGCGTGTCAGTCCGCAATTGAACGTATGCACATATGCATGCCCTATTGTCACAGGCTCGTCGCTACGCCATACAACCACAGGCAGCAACCCAGCGGCGTGCACGAGCTCTTTAGGTAGCCACATCGGGTAGCAGCCTATAACCTTCTTTCCAGTTCGCTCTTTCCACTCAGAAACGGTCTTGTATGGGTTCTCTACAGCCTTTAGAAATGGCTCTAATCCTCTTATCATAAAAACACCTTAGTGCATGTAGGTGCCACCGCTGACGCAGACAGTCTCTCCCGTGATGTAACTCGCCTCGTCCGAGACGAGAAAGGCAATGACGCTTGCCACTTCCTCGGGCTTGCCCCCACGCCCCATCGGTGACAGCTCCTCATACCTCCTCAGCACCTCTTCTGGATAAATGCGTCTTAAGAACGGATTCGGTATGAAGCCGGGAGCTATGCAGTTCACTCTTATGTTGTAAGGCGCCGCCTCCCTTGCTAACACCTTCGTGAACGCCATTATGCCGGCTTTCGCAGCGCAGTATGCGGCACCGTCCTCCTTCGAACCTATCCACGCCGCTATCGATGAAATGTTCACGATGTTGCCGCCCCTCTGCTTTATCATCGTCGGCAGCACCGCCCTCGAACAGTAGAAGGTGCCCTTGAGGTTTACGTTGACCACCGTGTCCCACGACTCATCGTCCAACTCCACCACAGGCTTAACTATGTTACGGGCGGCATTGTTCACGAGGATGTCAATCCTGCCAAACGCCTCCAGCGTCTGCTTTACGAGGGCTTCCACTTGTTCTTTGTCAGTAACGTTGCAAGGCACGCCGATAGCCTCAAAACCTTTCGCCTTAAGATCTTCAGCAACCTCCGCCGTCCGCCTCTCGTGGATGTCAGAGACGACGACTTTTGCACCTTCTTGCGCAAGTCGCCGCACGGTCGCTTGCCCTATGCCTGCACCCGCAGACGCCGTCACAATCGCAACCTTTCCCTCTAACCGCTGCATATTTTTAATTCTGCATTATTAACTATTATTTATAACGCTTTTGCCTCCCCCTCGCCTGCCGCGCTTAGCTTTATTATTTCGTCAACAAGTGTTTGTAAAGGCACGGGCTTGCACAAGAAGCCGCTCGCGCCCTTCTTTAAGGCACGCTGCCGTTCCGCTTCTAAGCTTTCAGGAGCGCACGCTGCAAGGCTTGCCAGAATCAGCACTTTGACCCGTGAAAAGTTCTTCTTCGTATATGCGAGAAGCTTGTAGCCTGTGTGCACCTCCTCGGGTGTAGGCAAGTCCCCACGTCCGTGTTCCGCCGCCTCTCTCGTCAAATCCAACTCTATGACTGCGACGTCTGCATCCCTTAAAAGCTCTAACGCCGCTTTCGGCTCTTCCGTGCTGATGACTCTATACTCAGCAACGCTCTCAGCGTTTAAAAATTCTTCCAGCACGTCGCAAAACTTTGAAGCTTGCGAGTCCACAAGCAAAACCTTTATTTCAGTCATTTACCCGCTTTGAGAGCTTATACAGCATACCAAGCGCCCGCACGGCGGTTTCGAAGTCCGAAAACACCGGGAAACCCAACTTCTCCAGCTCTCGTGAGAGCTCTTGCGCTAAAACGAGATGCGCCGAGTATGCCCATATCGCCACGGGCTTCGATGCCCTCTCCTTCAGCTCCTTAAAAAGCTCGACGTATAGTGGCGGCGGTGCCGCCTCGCCCGTCCACAGGACGACGGACACGCAGTCCACGCCCTCGTCCTCCAGTGCCGCTTCTATTGCCTTTTTGTATATTTGTATGATATCGTCAGCGAACAGCGCCGGTCCGACGTCCGAGGGGTTCTTTGCGAGCGACGGGAATATCTCGCCGAGCCTGTTTGAGGTTTCTTCGGAGAACCTTGCAAGTTCCAAGCCGCACTCGTAAGCGATGTCCGTAGACATCACGCCGGCGCCGCCCGTCATCGTAACCATGGCGATGCGGTTGCCCTTCGGGCGAGGTTGCCCGAAAATCTTGGGAATTTCGAAAAGTTCCCTGAAATTTTGAATTCTCAGCACGCCGGCTTGTCGGAACGCCGCGTCGTAGATTTTGTCGTCGCCTGCCAGCGTGCCGGTGTGCGACGCCGCCGCTTTTGCTCCCGCCTCGCTGCGCCCCGACTTCAGCACGATGACGGGCTTCTTTTCAACAACTCGCTTCGCAGTCGCTAAGAACCGCCGCCCGTCCCGGATGGCTTCAAGATACATGGCTATGACCTTCGTCTCAGCGTCTTCAGCAAGATATTCGAGGAGGTCAGCTTCGTCCACGTCGCACTTGTTCCCGAAATCACAAATCTTACTGATGCCATACTGTAGGTCTTCGTAAGGCACAGCTTGCGGCGCAATTATCCCTGTTTGTCCTGCGAGCGCTACGAAGCCCCTTCTAATACTGGAGTAGCCGAACTCGTAGGGCGTCGTTACAAGCCCGTTTGCGGTGTTTGTGACGCCTACGGTGTTTGGACCGAGGATGCGGATGCCCTCACGCCGCCCAACGCTAACAAGCTCTTTTTGCAGCCTTGCCCCTTCCTCACTGCGTTCTGCAAAGCCGTCAGAGACGACAATCGCCGCACGCACGCCGCACGCCCCGCACTCCTCGAGGACGCTCGGCACCACCGCAGCAGGCGTCATGATGATGACGAGGTCAACCATTGCCGGAATGTCTTTAACGCTGGCATAAACGTCTAAGCCGAGGACTTTGTCGTAGCGGGGATTGACAGGGTAAACCTCGCCAGGGAAGCCGAACACCCTTAGATTCTTTATGATGACATAGCCGCCGAACCAGCCCTCTCGGAGCGCCCCGATGACAGCGACGCTGCGAGGCTCAAAGAAGTAAGAAAAGCAACTCTCAGGCTCGGCTCCTCCTCCCCTCCCCTCTCCGGTCATATTCTTCATCTTTTACCTTTGAGTCATATAAAATTCTCGTTTTTGACACAGCTCTGCCCTCCTTAATCCGCCCACAGCATTCCCATGCGAGCAAAGCCCGTTAGCTTTAAATATTATAAGATTAATCACGATAAAGCGTAAAGCACTGGGAGGAAAACAAGATGGGCGAGGAAGAGCGGATGGGTCCTGTGGAGAAAATAGAGGAAAAGCAGTTGCTGCCGAAAAACGTCATCTGCCCCGCGTATTTCGACCAGCTTCAGTATAAGGCAAGGTGCGGCGCAAAAATAGTGAAGAAGGCGCCCGCCGTGCTTCAATACGAGGAGCTTGGCCCTATGGTTCATGATATATTCCATAGGGTCAAAGAGATTCCGAGGAAGGAGTGGCGGAAGTTCGGCTTCGGCGGCCCTACTAGTCCTGAGAAGATAGAACCGATATGGGTATATTTGTGCGAAAAGGGCCACCACTGGCCACGTGCGTGGTGGTGGGCTGACGTTCCCGTGGTTCCGCTCAGGGAGATTTTCAGAATCAAAGAGAAAGCTGTGTGGCCGTGGGAGAAGGAGGCGTCTGAAAAGGCTATAAAGGAGTATGAGGAGAAATGGAAGAAGGAGGTGGAGTGAATGAGGAAGCGTCCCTATCATGACAACACGGAAGCGTGGCCGATGAGCAGAACCTTCTACTCTTGCTTCGTCATCGGACGTCCCGGGGACCCAGAGCGTGAGACACCGCTCAAACTGAATATGGCACGCTGGTATGAATTCAACATGCTGGGGCAGGAGGAGTATGTCATAAGGTTCGCTGAGAACCAGCAAATCATAAGAGCGTGGAAAGGAGGCATCTTTAAGGACATATCAAAGGTAGTCGCTTACCTCTCATTCCCGCCGGTGTTCGCAACCCGTATCATCCAAGACCCCCCGTCCATGATTCTCCTCTATGGGCGGAGCGTTGATACGACCTTCGTAGGAGCGGACGGACGCACCCTCGAAATGCAGCAATACTTCCCAGACATCCATTATGAGGATGGCTACGTTACCAACGTCTGGCAGTTCGACCCCGAGTTCGGCATGGACTTGCTGGAGCGGCGGCATTTGAAGGTTGGAGAGAAGCTTAAGGATTTGATATGGTCGAGACCGGTAGCGGAAGCCGGCATGCTTGTTCGTGACATTTTCCTCGACGTTCGTAACGAGATGACACCCGAGTATGCAACTGCCGCTTACCACATCTGCGGCTGGTCTATTGCCTGTGCGGGCTACGAGTCGCCGTCGCCCTTGAGGGTCGCTATCGAGCTCTCAAGGCAGCTCTATCAATGCTTGAACTCTGTGAAGCTCGGCTGGCCGTTCAAGATATGGGACGCTGAATTCTTCCCGAGACCGCCCGCTCTCGACCTTATGGCTCAGAACCCGCCAAGTGTCTTCACTTACAGGTTCAATGGACTTATCCTCGGCTCGAACTGGGCGTCAAGATTTATCCATCTGCCAATGTGGGAGTATATCGATTCCGTCGGTGCGGAAATCATACCGCCAACGCACGAGGAGATTGCGTATTCCGTCCTGCGATACGGCATGGACAGGTATAAGATGCCAGAAACGTTCGTGCAGTCTAAGTTCGTCTACGGCGACGAAGCTCGGATGATGCCGACGCTCTGTGAGGAGACAGGCTACCCGCTGCCCGCTCGTTACTTCTGCTCCTTCGACGAAGCTACCGAAATCATAAAGAAGGCGAGAGAAGAACATAAGGAGTGGTTAAATCCCGAGGGTTACTAATTTAACTCTTTTCTCTTTTCTCTTTTCTCTTTTATGCTGCGACCTTGTAAGAAGAAATATTGGGGGGTTACTGGGCATAGAGCGGTGCCGCCCGCTAAGACTTTGAGGCGGCTTAATGACATCGGTGTTCTGCGGGATATAACAAATTTGGATAAGCTTAACATTCCTGTGTTCTTGTGCGAGAGCAAGGGCAAAATCTACAAAGGCAAAGGAGCGATAAAAGAAGAAGCCATGGCGTCGGCGTTGATGGAAGTAGTAGAGCGTTATTCCCTTCTTTAGAGGCTCACCTCGACATGCGTGTCTTCATAGGCAGGTATGATGAGTTTCCAAACGCCATAAATCTCGATGAGCTTATTCTCCCTGATGATTTCTTGGTGGAGCGTAGGATAACGTGGGTTGAGGGCTTCGACCTCGTGCGTGAAGAAAGCGTGCTCGTGCCGGCGAACGCTGTCTTTTACCCCTTCCGTCGTGAGATATTCAAGCCCAACACCAACGGGCTCGCCTCCGGGAACACGCTGGAGGAGGCAGTCTGCCACGGCTTGGCGGAGGTCATAGAAAGAGACGCACACTCATTAGCCGAAGCGGCAAGGCGGACCGGCGCCACGATCACAGACATGCGGCGCAGCAAGCGCTTGCAGACGCTCATCGAAAGGTATGAGCGAGCAGGCATCCACGTGATGATAAAGGAAATAACGACGGACGTGGGCGTTCCGACGTTCGCGGCGGTCGCTGAGGACCCCTCAAGGGACCCAAGGCTCCTGCTCATCGGAGTGGGGACGCACGTCAATGCCGAGGTTGCGCTTGGAAGAGCGTTGGCGGAGCTTGCGCAAGCGAGAGCCACGCAGATTTACATGAATACGAACGGCGGTTTCACTGAGGTAGAAGAGGCAGATATGCGCTTTAAGTTACGGCTCGGCTACGAGGGCTTGAAGCGATTAAACGCCCATTGGTATGCTGAGACTGAGGAAAAGCGTTTTGACGATGTCGAATCTCACGACAACGATGACATCTTGGAGGACATAGGCGTCATGGTAAAAAAACTGAGGAGAGCAGGGCTGGAAAGGGTAGTAGTTGTGGATTTAACGAGCGAGCTAAGGGTTCCTGTCGTAAGGGTCATAGTGCCAGGATTAGAAACCTATGCGTTCGACGATGAGCGGTTCGGAGACCGGTGCGCCGCCATCACCAAACAACTCTGGCTCGGATAATATGTTCCCAAATTCGAATAAGGGTGCGTGAACATCGAGACAGAGAGTAATAACTATTGTTTGCGCTCCCTAAAAGGCAGGAACGCTCTCTAAAACACCAGGAAAACTATATATATAACTTAGAATAATGAAAATGCAACAACTCTTTAGGAGGGGAAAATGGGCGAGGAGGAAAAGAAATCAAAGTTGAAATACAAGACGGAGGTGGAGTGGGGCGAGGTCGGCGATACTTTCAGGAAAGTGGAGGTTAAGGCGGGTGAGGAGCGTCTGTTCCACTGGGACGACACTGCGATTACAGGAATAAAGAAGGCTGAAGAGACTGCTTACCGTTTTGACCCTATGAAGCTCAGAGACCTTGTTATCGAAACCGAGAAGCAGCGTGAGATTTACGACGCTATGGCGAAGATGTTCAGAGCGTCACCTATGGACGTTATCGACCACGAAGCCTACCGGCACGGCGGCATCCAGCAGTCGAAGGCAAAGCGGGAATTCGTGGAGTGGGGCAGGCGGATTGCGCTTGAAAGAGGCATTCCGCAGTACAATAGAGAAGTTGGCATCCCTCTCGGGCAGAGGTATATCGAGCCTGTTCTGATAAGTGGTACGGACATTTTAATCGAACACGACGAGCTGAACTTCTATAACAACTGTGCGGCACATCAGATGATAGATGATGTAAAAAGGACGGTAATCGTCGGCTTGGACGTGCCGCACCGTGTTATCCAACTGCGGCTTGGCAAGGAAATTTCGCCAGAATCCATGAACTTGTTCATGGAGACATTGCAGCACACGCTCTCTGGTGGCGCTGTCATCCAAGAGCACATGGCTGAGACGCACCCGTGGCTCTCAAGAGACGCTTATGCCAAAGTGATGACTGGTAACGACGACCTGAAGGCGCAATTCGACCGCCGCTGGGTCCTTGACCCGGACAAGGAGTTCCACCCTGAGAAGGCAGAAATGTTGAAGAAAGGCATAGGTGACAGGCTATTCGTGGCGAACCACGTGCACACGCTCCGAGGCAGAATTACCGACGGCGGCTCTCAGGTGAGAGCGTCTGCGATTGCCATCGTCATGGCGTTCTGTGCTGCATATAGGCTCATCGGCGAGTCCGTCTTGTCAGACCTTGCGTATTCGGCAAAGCACGCACAGGCGTTCTTCATGGGCTTGCCAACGTGGCAAAGCCGTGCAAGACCGCCGAACGAGCCGGGCGGCGTCCCGTGGGGCTTCGTCGCAGACTTCTGTGCCAACGATGCCGAACTACCGCCGGTGCCTTTCTTGAAGGCGGCGGTCGATGACGAAGCCTTTGGCAAGCGGCTGACCGACGCCACCATAGAGGCTGCGATGATACACCAGGTCTTCCACGATTCTTGTTGGTATGGCGTCTATATGTCAGGCGGTCTGGGCTTCCCGAGCGCAAACACGATTCTAACGATGGGCAACGCTTTTACGGATTGGCTGCATAGGCTTGTTGAACTTGTGCACACAAACTTCCAAGGACACGAACGGGTGCCTGACAAGTGGGATGTCGTAAAGACGTTCATAGACATGGCTGGCACCTACGTCATGGAGACTTTCGAGAAATATCCGACGCTGCTTGAGGCGTTCTGGGGTGGTGCCCTGCGGATGGGTCTCATGTCAGGCGTCGGCGGCGCGCTGGCAGCACTGCTCACAGGCGACTCCGTGATGGGCAAGATGGGCTTCCATTACGCTATTGCGAACATCGCAAAGGAGGGCTGGATGCGCACCGGCTGGGGTGGACAGGAGACGCAAGACCATATAGGTCCTGGCAACTTGTGCTCGCTGCGTGGTGAGGAGGGCGGCTTGCCCGAGCTCCTCGGACCAAACGTCCCATACGTTTCATACACAGTAGCACACAACCAAGGCTTTATAATATACTCAGCGATGCTCGGTAGAGGCTCGGCATGGGCAACGTCGCCGCTCATCAAACTTACATTCGCCGACCCCGACCTCGTCTTCGACTTCAGGCGTCCATGCCTGATGTATGCGAAGGGCGGACTCCACGAGTTCGAGCCTGCCGGCGAGAGAGACATCATAAGACCTGCAAGGTAATTTTCCCAATTTTTCCTTTTTTGATATGCAGAACGTCGTTGTTTTCTGCACATCAAAACCCGATGAGGCGGAGCGTATCGCAAAGTTCGTTGTCGAAAAGCGGCTGGTTGCCTGTGTGAACGTCATCGCAAGCGTCCGCTCCTTCTTCTGGTGGCACGACGCTATGCAGGACGAGGAAGAGAGCCTACTTATAATGAAAACCACTGAAGACCGACTGGACGAGCTTATAAAGCACATCAAAGAAATACACAGCTACGAAGTCCCTGAAATCATAGCGCTCCCAATAATCAGGGGCTACAATGCATATTTGGAGTGGCTGCGGAACGCCGTCGGAGCGCCTCACAACGACTAATCTTAATACAGACAGTTTCGGCGGGGTTAAAAGCAAAAGCAACAAAAAGAAAAGCTCATTTAAGCTTTGAAATCATATTTTCTACGGCGGCAAACATTTTATCTTGCTTTTCGGCGGAAACCCACACCCAGTCGAATCTCTCGCCGAGCCCTATGCCTTCGAGCATCGCCTTCAGCTCTTTGAATCTGAATTCCGCCCAAAAGTTGCCGGAGACGAAGTGGCACTCGCCATGCTCACAGCCGAGGACGAGGACGCCATCCACGCCGCCCTTCAGAGCCTCAAGTATATAATTGTTGTCAAGCCCGCCGGTGCACATGAGTTTGACAAGCCGCACATTCTCGTATTTCTCAGCAATGCCAGCCTCCTCGGCGCCGCACCACGTGCACGAAAATACCAGAACTCTCGGGCGGCGCTCCGCACCTTTTAACTCCTCCACTGCAGCTCTTACTCTTTCAAGAACGGCATCCTTGGAATGAAGCCGCATGTCCAAAGCGTAGGCGGGGCACGTCGCGGCGCAGGTGCCGCAGCCCTTGCAAAGCGTCACGTCAATGCTCGGCGTCCACTTTATTCCGTCGCTCTTCGTCAACTTTATAGCGTTAAAGGCGCAGACCGCCTCGCACCAACCGCAGGAAATGCAGCGCATTGCATTCACAAGCTCGGAAGCAACGCTTGCGTCTTCCACAAGCACTTTCAACTCTTCTTTGTCAGTCACGACGACGCTGTAGCGTTCGGTCATTTTCACAGCACTCAACGGGTAGCAAAACGCAGCGCACTGCCCGCAAAATATGCAGCTTGCGTGCCAGAACTCGATTTTCCGGCTGCTGCCATCATCCTCGACGGTTATTGCACGGGCGGGGCAGACCGCCGCACAAACGCCGCACACCGTGCACTTATCAGCATCTACTTCAGGCAAGCCTCTGAAGCCCTC
>QMVQ01000013.1 GCA_003661185.1 Candidatus Alkanophagales archaeon
AGTTGTACTTTCCGGAAAGTCCGGGGGCTGAGCAGCCTAAAGGTATTAAAATAGAGGCTCCTAAGGCAAATGCCTTTTTCAGCTTCTCATTTTCTGTCAGGCTAGGATTTTTTTCTTCGGAAAGCTCCTTAGGAGTTTGATAACCATTTCCCCAGCCCTCCATCCATTCTTCATCTATTTTTTCCTCGGAATTATCTCCAAAAAGATGCCTCAAGCCTGCAGCATATACCTTACCTTTTGTTTCCTCTCCAGCAATCTTCTTTAACTTTGAAAATATTTTCCTCTCAGCATATTTCAAATCTCTTTGATAATTTTTTGGGGAGGCGTTAAAATAATCGCTATATCCTTCTTTCCCGAATAAAAAGCCATCCCTGAATTCCTCAAGATCTATATCCCAATCTTTCATTAGCTTTTTTGAAATCTCTTGATAAGCTTTTTCAAAAGGAATTCCCTTCTCCTCTCCCAAGTTTCCTATTGTTCTCTCTATCTTTCCCAAGGCATCTAGGGCCTCAGGATTTATTTCATTCATATTGTAATTCCATACTTGGGAAGGAGATAAATAAATTTTTCGGAATTGAGCTGCCCAAGATGTGGGAAGGATAGTACTGTTGTGGAGTCGGGACTTAGGGATTTAGAGGTGGGGAAGACGGAGAAGGAAAGTGAGCGTGAAGAAATGTGGAAGCTGCGTCCTCATTTTTTACGAAAGTGTGAAATAGTAGCCGCAGCCGCTTTAGCTTCTAACAAGCAGATCCAAGACGACATGGTATTTACGAGGTCCGACGGAACGCACGACCCTCTTCTCCTCTATTTTTACCTCCCTGTCCGAAAGCACTTTATTCACTTCCTCTATTGGCCTCTTGAAAAGGGGGGATGAGGAATTTGCAAAAGCTACCGTGTAGTAATGAACGACGCCTTGCTCCTTGAGGGCGTCGGCGGCGAACCTTAGGAAGGCGGCGGCACGCTCCGGCAGGGGCATGAGCACTCTATCTGCTCTGCCTTCGAACAGCGGCATGAGGTCGGCGGCGTCGCCGAGCAGCGGGATGACGTTGTCCGTCCCGTTCAGGATTATGTTCTCACACATGTATTCATAAGCGTAAGGGTTAATATCGATGGAGAAAATGCGGGCGGTTGGCTCCGCCTTTGCAATGACTATGGAGAAGCAGCCGACGCCTGCAAACATGTTAATGACGGTCTCGTGCCGCCTGACTTTCCTTGCGACACGCTGACGTTCGTAGGCGAGGCGGGGTGAGAAGAACGCCCTCCGAAGATCGACTTTGAATGTGCACCCATGCTCCTTATGTATCGTTTCTAAGTTCTCGTCGCCGGCGATGACCTCGAGCTTTCTAGTCCTGTAAAGCTCTTCCGTCAGTCCAGTAATGGCAACTACACTCCTGAGGCGTCGAAACTCCATTAACGCCTCTGCAATTATTTTCTCTTGTCCCAAATCTCTCTGCGGACTTTAATGACGGCAATGTCGCCTATGACGTCACGCCCTCGTAACGAACTTCAGCTCCTCTTCGCTCAGACCCTTTTCCAAAAGTAAGTCTTTTAACTTCTTTGCGGGCATGTCAGCACCACGGTGTAAACTAAAAGTAGAGTCTCACTCTAGACGCCAAGGATTACCTCTACTCCGCACGCCAACTTAATCTTTTGTAGCGGAAAAATATGCATGATGTCATTTAGAGCGGGCGTGCAGCCGTCCTTTCTAACAAAAACGTTGGTGGAGGCGGGCTTGCCAGAGCAGGCTAAGGTTTTAGAGGTGGGCTGTGGCACGAACGTGCAGACGGCGCTCGAGCTTTTGGAATTCAACGGTAGCGTGCTCGTGCTCGACGTAAGCGAGACTCAGATGCAGGAATACAAAAAGAAGCTGGGTGAGAGCGCCGCCGTTCACATTCTCGTGGCGGACGCTCAGGCACTGCCTTTTAGGGATTGCTCGTTAGACTGCGTTGTTTTTTATTATGCTTTCGACTGGATTCCCATATTCGGCGGCAGGAACGAGGCAGTGGTAGCGGAGGTTTTCAGGGTTCTAAAGCCAAGCGGCGTGCTCGTGTCGTTCGAATACTGGGAGCGGGGCGCCGAGAGCCGGGCGACGCTCTTAAAGATGGCGGGCTTTTCCGCAAAAATAATAATTGAGGAGGACGAGTTAGTAGTAATAGGGAGGAAATGACGACTGTCCGTGTTTTCGGGGGTGCGTGCAGATTTAACACTGTTATTGAGGCTCGGCGGAATGGGCTTTCGGTGGAAATAGGCGTAAAGTCGGAATGTAGCGCCGTTAACAAGCTCGCAAAAGAGATAACCGCCGTAAAATATGAGGATATTTTCCTGAAAACTCATAACGTCTTCGAGAACATCATCTATGCGTGCGCCGGCAAGCACTTGAAGCATGCAGACTGCCCGGTCCCGTGCGGCATCATGAAGGCGATACTCGTGGAACTCGGCATTCAGAGAAAGGAGGCACCAAGATTTGAGTTTGAGTGACGTCGTGGCGGCTTCCGACAGCGCTTTGCGTCAATACTAACTGCTCGCCACAAGTGGCACGCCGCACACGTCTGCGAACGCCGCTCAGCCTACGGCAAGGAGCGGCTGAGGATGTGGACAACAGCAGTCCCGCCGGTGCCGCCGACGTTGTGCGTAAGCCCGATTTCGGCGTTCGTTTGCCTGCCTTTTGCGTCGCCTCGCAGTTGCAGCGTGATTTCGACGGCTTGCCTTATTCCTGTGGCACCGAGGGGGTGTCCGCAAGCTTTCAGCCCGCCCGAGGGATTCACTGGGATGTGCCCACCGATTTCCGTGGCGCCGTCCTCAACGGCACGTCCGCCCTCGCCTTTTTCGAAAAAGCCTAAGTCCTCAATTGCCATTATCTCAGCGATGGTGTAAGAGTCGTGCACTTCCGCCACGCCAATGTCTGTAGGCGAGATTCTGGCGATTTTGTAAGCTGTCCTCGCCGCTACCGCCGTCGCCTTCACAGTCGTCAGGTCCTCTCTGTCGTGCAGAGCGAGGAAGTCGCACGCCTGCGTCGATGCACGGATGTAAATTGGCGTGTCGGTGTATTTGCGAGCGTCTTCCGCAGCGCATAAAACGACGGCGGCAGCACCATCCGCCACGGGCGAGCAGTCGAGCACCCGCAACGGGTCGGCGACGATTGGCGAGCGCAGGACGGCATCGACGCTTATCTTGCTTCTGAACTGCGCAATCTCATTGTTGCTTGCGTTTTTGTGATTTTTGACGGCGACGAGCGCTAATTGCTCCCTCGTGGTCCCGTATTTCTGCATGTGCGCCCGTGCCATCATTGCGAAGAGCGCCGGCAGCGTCGCTCCTTGCATCGCCTCCCACTCCCGGTCGGTCGAAGCCGCAAGCAACTCGTCTATCGCATTCGGGTCGGCGTCCGTCATTTTTTCGACGCCCGCAGCTACGACCACATCATACCAGCCAGAAGCGACGGCGAGCGTCGCAACGTGTAATGCCAAACCGCCGGAGGCGCACGCCGCTTCGACCCTGCAAGCTGGGATATGCAGCGACGCCAACCCGACGTGGTCTGCAATCAGTGTGCCGATGTGCTCCTGCTGTATGAAGCTCCCAGCGCTCATGTTGCCACCGAAGATTGCTTCTATCTCCTCACCGCTTATCCCAGCGTCCTCTATGGCTCTCACACCCGCCTCCACTGCCAGCTCCCGGAAAGAACGCTCCCAAAGCTCCCCAAACTTCGTGCAACCTACCCCAATTATTGCCACTTTTCTCATAATTTCCCCCAAGTAATTTGAGCAAAAATTAGCCCTTCATCACCCCAATGGCTCTGAGCGCCGCGACTTTCTTCGCAATGCCCGCACGCTCGCAGCACTCCACAACAACCTCAGGGTTCTTGTAGGCGCCGGCGGCTTCTTCCGCAAGCTCGCTGAGCCTATCGCCTTTACGCCTCTTGGAGGGGCGGCAGCGCACCACGATGTTTCGCCGCTCAAGCTCCCGCTTCACCTGCTCGCCCTTATAAATCTTCGTCGCCCGCGTGCGGCTCATCTCCCGCCCAGAACCATGAGCGCACGTCCCGAAGGTCTCCCGCATTGCAGTCTCAGTTCCAACGAGGAGGAAGCTGCGTGTCCCCATCGAGCCCGGCAGGAGGACCGGCTGTCCCACGCCCCTGTAAACCTCAGGAAGTCGCTCGTCGCCGGCGATGAACGCCCTCGTCGCACCTTTCCTGTGGACACAAAGCTCCATATTCGCACCGTCAACCTCATGCACTTCTCGCTTTGCGATGTTGTGCGCCACGTCGTAAACGAGCTGGATTTCCATACTCTCCGCCGAGTTCTTTAGGACTCTCTCAAAAGTCTGCCGGACCCAGTGCGTCGCGAGCTGCCTGTTCGCCCAAGCGTAGTTAGCGCATGCACACATCGCTTCGAAGTAGTCCATGCCGACTTTTGAATTCAGGTAAGCGCACGCCAGCTCTCTTTCAAGTTCGAAGATGCGGTTCAGCGTCGCATCCTTCCGCATTTCCCGCTCGAAGACTCTTAGGTAATAGGAACAGACACCGTGCGAGAAGCCGCGCCCGCCGGTGTGTATGAGGATTGCAACCTGCCCGACATCGAAAATCCCAAACTTCTTCGCAAGCTCTTCATCAAAAATCTCATCAACTACTTGGACTTCAAGGAAGTGATTGCCGGAGCCGAGTGTGCCCAACTGCGGGGCGCCCCGCTGTCTCGACTTCTCGTCTATTTTCTCAGGGTTTGCCTCCGCAAGCCGCCCTCCATCCTCTGTCCGCTTCAAATCATCCTCCCAACCGTAGCCGTGCTCTACACACCACTCAGAACCCGCAACCAGAACCTCATCAAGCTCCTTATAGGAGAGGCGGAGCTTCCCTGAAAGCCCGAGCCCAGCCGGGATGCTCTCGAAAAGCCCGTCCATCAGCTCGTTGAGGTGCGGGCGCACGTCTTTCTCTAAAAGATTCGTCCTGATGAGGCGGACGCCGCAGTTGATATCGTACCCCACCCCCCCAGGGCTTATTACGCCGTTGTTAAAGTCTGTGGCAGCGACGCCGCCTATCGGGAAGCCATAGCCCTGATGCCCGTCAGGCATGACCATAGAATACTTCTGGATGCCCGGCAGCGATGTCACGTTAATCGCCTGCTGCAGTGTCATGTCTTGTTTCATCTTCTCCATGAGTTTGACGTCGGCGTAAACACGGGCGGGGACTCTCATGAAATCCTTATAATCTTGCGGAATCTCATAGACACAATCCCTTACTTTTCTTAGAGGAACTTCCATTCTCTCACCTCTCCACACTTATCTTACTCAAAAAGGTATAAAAGCATAAGTTCCAAAAAAGGAACTAGGGAGGTTTAACTCGTTGCAGAAGGCAGAGGCGTAAATTATGAAGGTGTCGATGGACATAGAGCTGAAGGACGTTCCCGGGCAGCTTGTCTCCGCCCTTATCCCCATTTCAGAACTCGGCGGCAACATAATCAGTGTGCTCCACCACCGAGACAGGAAAACGCAACGTGGCACAATCCCCGTGCAAGTTGTTTTCGACGTCGAGGAGAGCAAGCTTGCGGCTCTGCTGCAACGACTCCGAGAGCGTGGAATCACGGTCGTGCGAGTCGGTGCCGAAAGGCTCAAGGAGGCAGTGTTCGTCCTGCTGATCGGGCATATCGTCCGCTCCGGCGTGAAGGAGCTGATAAACGAGGTTGACGGGACGGGCGTCGCCGAAGTCGTCGAGCTTTTCCTATCGATGCCTGCCGTCGAAGAAAAGTCAGCGGCAGCTCTGAAAATTCGAGCTATCGGCAAGATGGAACTGGAAAGGGCCTTGGATATTGTTGAGGGATTTGCAGCAAGGTGTGGCATTCTCGTCGTGCGTCCGATAGAGGACGAGCTTTAAGGTGATTGGATGAGAGAGGTAAAGCTCTCAATCGTGGGCTTCGGCGTCGTCGGGCGTGGCGTCGCCGAAGTCGTTGCGAGAAAGCGGGCAGAGATTGGTGAGCGGTTTGGGCTTGATTTAAGGATTGTTGCGGTCGTTGACCTTTGGGGCGCCGCTCTCGCCTCCGACGCTGATGGCGGCGGGCTTGACCCTCGCCGCATCCTCGACGCCCTGCAGAAAGGTGGAGCAGAGGGCCTGTCCCCCCGAGAGAGCCTTGAGGCGCACGGCGTGAGGGTGGAGGAGTTGCAGAGTCCCGACGTGATTCAGGAGGTGGAGCACGACGTCACCGTCGAGGCAACGCCCACGAACGTCGATAACGACGGCGAGCCCGGCACGAGCCATATCCTCACCGCCCTAAAAGCGGGAAGGCACGTCGTGACCTCAAACAAAGGGCCGTTAGCGCTGCACTTCAATAAGCTTATGCAAGCGGCAAAGCGTGCCGACCGCAAGATAGGCTTCGAAGCAACAGTCGGCGGCGCCATGCCCATCATCTCGCTCAGAGACACGCTTGCGGGCAACGAAATCCTCTGCATCAAAGGCATCCTGAACGGCACATGTAACTACATACTCACGAGAATGGGCGAGGAGAACATGCCCTTCGAGCACGCCCTCCGAGAGGCGCAAGAAATGGGCATCGCCGAAGCCGACCCAAGGAGCGACGTCCTCGGCGTGGACACAGCGGTCAAGCTCGTAATCCTCGCAAATGCGCTCCTCGGGCTCGACGCCGCCTACAAGGACGTGAGAGTCACCGGCATCACAGAAATAACGCCTGAAGCGTTAAGCCTTGCGAGGGACAACGGCTACGTCATCAAGCTCATCGGCGAAGTTGACCGGGATGGGAAACTGGAGGTAGCGCCGAAGCTCGTCCCGGAAACGCACCCCCTCAACGTCGGCGGGACTTTGAACGCTGCACTTTTGAAAACAGACCTTGCTGGCGAGGTCATGGTCGTCGGGCGGGGCGCCGGCGGCATCGAAGCCGCTAGCGCCATCATCAGCGACATCATCAGAATTTTCAAAAATTAATTAATCGCTTTTTACTACTGGTTGCCTTCCGCGGCGCTCCTCTTCCTCACATTTTCGTCTCGTCCAGCACTCTTTCAATCTTGTGGAAAATCACGGGCAGCCCTGAGAACGACACCCATCTTATCTCGGCTTCGACGCCTAATTTCTCTCTTATCCGCTCGCAGATACTGCTTGCAAGCGCCTCCTCGTCTTCCGGACGCACCCAAGGCTCGTGTCGCATGTCTATTTTTAACTTCGTCATCTCATGGGCATACTTCCGAATGGTGAAGGCGCCTTCCACAGTCTCCGGGAATTCCTCAATGACACGCCGCACGTCTATTGGGTATATCTCCTTACCGCCCACTTTTATGCGCCACGAAATTCTGTCACGAGGGACAAGCCGTGCGTGCGTCCTACCGCAGCCGCAGCGTTCTGTCTCCAGATACGCAACGTCCTCAGTGCCGTAGCGTATGAAAGGCATGTCCCTCGCAAACAAACTTGTGACGACAACCTCGCCGCTCTCGCCTGAGTCCGGCGGAATCACATCGCCGCTGTCCGGGTCAAGAATCTCAACGTGGAACATGTCTTCCCAGAAATGGTTACCGTTGTGCTCCGGGCATTCCACCGCCACGATATGGCTCTCAGAGCAGCCGTAGAGGTCATAGACGCCGCCAGTGATGCCGAACTCTTGCATGAGGTGTTCCTTAAACTTTGGCGGGAAAGATTCACCGCCGCACACGAGGTTTCTCACGCCGCCGTAAAGCTCGTGCGGCTCTTTCCCGGTGTGTTCACGAATCTCGTCCCGGATCGCCATGAGCAGCGGCTGGTCCATGAACATGAAATCAGGCTTGAAACCCGCAAGCCAGACATAGCGCTCTGCGGTTATCGGATGCACGAAGTCGATCATGAGATGCATGCCGAACCGCCGGTATGCCGTGACCGAAGGCGGTCCGAGCCAGTGCCAGTTTAACTGAATCGTCAGCGCTTTATCGCCGGGGCGAGCATCCGTCATCCAGAAATGTCGACACATCATCTCCGCACATATCTTAAGTTCGGTCTCAGCATACGTAACGAACGTCGGGATGCCTGTCGTGCCCGTCGACGGATTTATCAACAGCACGTCCTCCAGCGGCATGCAGAGCAGCCCGGCAAACGGGTCGCCCGTCTTATCCCGCTCCGCCCTGATGTCGTCCTTCCTGAACACCGGTATCTTTTCAAAGTCTTTGAAGCTCCGAACGTCATCAGGCGTTACGCTCGCCTCTTTAAACCGCTTGTGGTAGAACGGCGAATTATAGTAAGCGTATCTTATGATCGCACGCAGTCGCCTCAGCTTCAGCTCCTCAAGCTCTGCCCTTGGCAGCCTCTCAATGACGTTCCAATAAGCGCTCTCTTGCATGCTCCCACCTCACAGGCGCAGGAAAATGCGGCGGTGCGTTCTGCCACAGCCGCAACGCTCGTCCTCAAACGTCGCCGTTATTCCCGTTTTGTATCTAATGAGCGGCGTCGCCTCCGCGAAAATGTTCGTGAGAACGAGGTCGCCCCACTCCCCGGCACTCACACACTCGCCAGCGGCATCAATAACCTCGACAACGAACGCATCCTCCCAAACGTGCAAGCCACAGTGCTCTGCGCAATCCGACGCGTAAAACAGGATGTCCTGAATGTCAAGCAGCGTGAAAACATCTTCTACGCCCCATACTTCTTTTATCCTGCTTCGTTTCTCCTCGTTTGCATAAAAAAGCTCGTAAAATGGCGCCCGCAGCACGATGACCCGATACCCAATGGAGCGGGGCGAGAACTCCTCCTCCTTAACCACCTTAAAGGAGGTAGTCTCGGAAACTGCCACTTCAACCGTGACTTTTTCGCCCTCGCTCACGGGCGTCAAATAACTCTCAAGCGTTGCAAGCGCTGTCTCAGTCGTGAAGAGCACGTCGGGCTTGAAAAACCGTCCTGTATGAATCGTTCTCGGCACATCCGGCACGAAGAGCTCCTGCGGGATAATTCGGCAGCCTAAAACGCCGCCGACGCTCGTGAGCCCGAAAGTGTGCGACGGGAAGCTGAACGCAAAGCCAAACGCCTCCCACGCCCAGCACTGCACCTGCACCAAGTCCTTTGGAGCAACGCCCTCCATCACCCAGATCCGCGTCAGCAGCTCCACAACCTCCCGCTGGTCTGCCACCGTCAGCGCAGTAACGACTGGAATATCCTCAAGCGGCACGAACGGCCACTCTGGCGGCGAAATGCTCAGTATCAGGCGGTCTGCAGGCACGCACAGCCGCCCCCCATAAAAGTCCCCAGAGTCTTTTACCGCACGCTGCAAATCCTCCCTCGTTACAAGCGGCAACCTCCTCAAATCCTCGACGCCCCGTATCTCGTCGGGCGTCACGCCCGCCTCTCTGAATCGCTGGTGGTGGAGAGGCGAGCTCTCGTAAACTCGCCGCAGTTGCGCTCTGAGTCTTCGCTCCTGGAGTTTTCTCAGCTCCTCCTTCGGCATTACCTCCACTTTCGGGTTAAACATGCGATTTTCCATGATTCGCTACACTCCTACTCAAACTCCCTTTTGTCAACAACAAGTTTTGCGTCCTCATAAAGCTTGTCCACAAATTCAACACTCGCCCGCAGCTTTATGACTTCCTTAAGCTCGCTTTCGAGGGTCTTCCGCAACTCCTCGCTCCTGTCCTTGCTTTCAACCACGATTGTAAGCTCGTCAAGCGTCGCCGGGCGCTCAATCACCATTTGGAACCTCCCAAGCTCGGGATGACGTCGTAACACGCTCTCAACCTGCGAAGGCACTACGAACATGCCTCTAACCTTGACGACGTCGCTTACACGCCCCACAATCTTCAGCAGTCTCGAAGAGCTCCTACCGCATTCGCAGACGCCCTCCTCAAGCCCTGCTGCGAGGTCGCCTGTTCTGTATCTAAGTAGAGGCATGCTCCTGCGTTGTAAGAACGTAGCAACGACCTCACCCGGCTCTCCCGGCGGCACATGCTCCCCAGTTTTCGGGTCAATTAGCTCCAAAACGATGTCCTCGTAAATATGCAAGCCTCGGACCTTGCCGCTCGCCGCCGCGGGGCACTCCCTCGCCATTATGCCTACTTCCGCCGCTGCATATATTTCCATGGGCGCAAGCCCGAAGAGCGCATTAAGCTCCCGCTTCAGGCTGTCAGGCACTGCTTCCCCTGTAAAAACGCCAACTCTCAGCCGTAAATCCTGTTTCGGCTTTAAGCCAAGCTCTTGCGCACGTTTGCCAATCTGCATTAAGAAACTCGGCGTGCCCACGAACGCCGTTACGGAGGCAGCCCGCATCACCTGTATGTGCATGTCGGTGAAGCCCGTGCCCGCAGGAATGACCGCAGCGCCAATCCTGCGACAGGCATCGTCGAAGACAGTGCCGGCGGGCACCCAGTTATATGCAAATGCCACGTCCACGACGTCGCCCGCTCGGACGCCGCACGTGTAGAAGCATGCTGCACACATTTCCACGGCATTTTCCAGCTCGTCCTTCGTCAGCGGGTAAAAAATGGGACCGGGTGATATAAAGATCCTTACAACTTTATCCGGCGGCACCGCCAGGAATTCGCCAAACGGCGGCTTCTCCCGCTCGTTCTCTATAATTTCAAGCTTTGAAATCATTGGAACCTTTTCGAAGAAGTCATCAAGATTCTTAATGTCCTCAGGACGTAGCCCCCGCTCATCGAACTGCCGGCGGTAGTAAGGCGAATGCTCATAGGCATATTTGACGTATTCGAGCAGCAGTTTTTCTTGATGCGCTCGCAACTTCTCAGGCGGCAGCGCTTCCACCTCAGGACGCCAAAACTCCATAACGCATCCCTAAATATCGATAACGGCGCCCAACTCTTGCGCCCGCTTCACGGCTTCGTCCCGCTCGTAAAACCACTCCACTGCCTTGCCCTTTGCGACTTTTATTGACATGTTGCCGACAAGCTCCACAATCACGTATTTGGGAAAAGGTTTAAGAGACGGGGGGTCCTCTCGAATCATCACCCGCCGCCTCGTGCTCTTCATTATGCCCATGCACACCTGCTTCCCGCCGCTGATGATTTCCACCAAAATGAGCTTTGGTGTCGCTGTCTGCGCCTGCATACTCGAGCCCCCTAAAGGGCGTTCGCCAACAGCTCCACGAGGTCAAGCACCTCGATGCTCTTACCGGAGGCTGCGACCGCGTCCTTGAAGTTGTGCACGCAGAACGGGCACGGCGTGACTAAGGTTTGAGCACCAGTCTCTTCAACCTCTTTCAGGCGTTCGATTGCCGTCCACACGGCGAAGTCATCGAATGCCGCCTTCACGCCTCCGCCAGAGCCGCAACACCAGCTCTGCTCCCTGTTCCTCTTCATCTCCACGAGTTCCACACCTGGCACCGCTTTTACAAGCTCACGTGGCGGCTCGTAGACAGCGGCAAAGCCCAAATGCCGCCCGAGGTGGCAAGGGTCGTGGTATGTGACCTTCCTCTGCATTTCCTTGAATTTCAGCTTCCCCTCCTTAACGAGCTGCGGCAGGTATTCCGAGACGTGCAGGCACTCGAATCCGAGGTCGCCGAAAAGCTGCGGATAGTCCTCCTTGAACGTGCGGTAGCAGCCCGCACAGGAGAAGATGACGGTCTTCACGCCCATCTGCTTCAGCGTTTCGACATTATGCTTTGCGGTTTCGACAGCCGCTGATTTCTGCCCGGTGCGCAACAGCGGCGAGCCGCAGCACCACTCGTCGCTCATGACGCCGAAGTCCACGCCCGCAGCTTTTAGCAACTTCACCGTCGAAACAGCAATGCTCGGCTCTCGGTAAGATGATGTGCAGCCGACGAAGTAGATAACCTCGGCATTCTTCACGGGCGGCTCTCCGACGTCGGACGACGCAAAACACGCCCGCCGCTTCTCGTGCGGCTCGTTGTAGGGGTTGTGGTTGAGCTTGATGCTCTCAGCAAACGCCTTCTGTGCAGGGAGCGGCCCCCAGCCAAGTTCTTCAGAAAGGACCGTCCGTAACGCCTCGAAGGCTTCGACGTGGTCGATGCCCATGACGTCGGTGCCCTGTGTAACGTGCCCTTTACACTGCTGCCGGCAGCCGCCGCACACCGTGCACGCATAAATGATCTCGAGGAGGCGTTCTGACGGCTCCTTTATGTCGCGCTCGGCGATTGCCCGTAGCGTTTCCAGCCTGCCGGAGCCGTAGTAAGCTTCGTATTTGAAATACTCACCGCTCGGGCATATCGGCAATGGTGCGCCGAGCTTGTGATAATTCACGAAGTGGCAAGTTCGCTCCTTGCCGCAGCGATATGCCCATGCCGCATACTTGCGCAGCGACTCTATGACGTTTTCAAGAATCGTGACCATTTTACCACCTCACTCACACAAAGACCTTTCCGGGGTTCATTATGTCGTGCGGGTCGATGAGGTCTTTGATTGCCTTCCAGAGCTTTGCGTAATTGCCCATCAGCGGGAGGGCTGCGCTCATGTTTCCGGGGTTCGGTCTGAAGTAAGCGTAGGCGCCCATTTCGATGATTTTCTGGTGATATTCGTCGGTGAAGTTGATGAGTTTTTGCCGCTCCTCCTCGTTGGTCGGATCGAACCATGTTTCGACTTCATAATAGCAACTCTGCCCGTGCTTGCAGTAGTCAAATGGCGCAATGAACCAGCCGCACGTGTCGTAGTCAAGCCCGTGTTTCAGCCAGAGCTTCTTTGTCTCCTCATGATACACCGGAGCCAATTTCATCTGAGCGAAGAACGGCACCGCATAGTAGCTACCGAGGCGGAACCACGAAGCGACGTCCCTTGGATACGTCATCTCGTTGACCAAGTCCTCAGGCATCGGGAATATCTCGCCGCCCGCCACGTAGTTGGAATTCCTCACGATATTCTCCGCCATTTCCCTCTCCCATTCCATCCGCCCTTTCGTCTCCTCGGTGCCTTCGATGGCGAGCCAGACGACGTATTCGCCCCACGTGCCTTTAAACTCCATGACGTCTTCCGCTCGACCTGAGAAAATCATAGCGAAGCCGAGCCAGTGCATGCCCATGCAACTCGTGCCGATTTCGTATTTGCCGAATTCAAGAATCACACGCACGAGCTCGTTCAAGTCGTCGTAACCCGCAACGACCCAGTCCTTAATGTCGCAATACGGGAAGAGCTTTGCGCACATTTTTGTGATGACGCCCATGGTGCCGGGTTGGTTCTGGAAGAGCCCTGTCAAGTCGGGACCCTGCCCGTATCTCGAATACGGACCGGGCGAGTTCGGGAAGCCCCAAGAGCCCGTGTATAAGACCTCGCCGTTGGGCAGGACAACCTCCATGGAGAGCACGTTCTCGATACCATCTTTCCACTGGTGGTGGTAAAGCCCTCGGAGCGAGTAGTTTGCGACTGCGGACGCCGTCGCCGGGCATCCCGGAACTGCGGGGCGGACGCCATGTTTCATACACTCTGAAGCGAGCTGCGCGATCGTGACGCCGGGCTCGATGACGCATGCCATCATTTCAGTGTTAATCTCAAGGATGCGGTTCATCTTCCGCATGTCCAGCATGATGCCGCCCTGCGTGGGGATGCAGAGCCCTCTGACGTTAATTCCGGCGCTGTAAGGGATCACTGGGATGCGCTCTCGGTATGCGAGCCGCATCACCGCTTGCACTTCCTCTCTTGACTTCGGGCGGACGACGTAGTCCGGACGCATCGGTGGCACGAACGGCCATTGCTGGTCCCTTGCATACGTCCAAAGCACTTCTTCGTCGTCAGTTACGTTCTCCTCTCCAACAATATCCTCCAAATGTCTAACTAATCTACTCATATGACCACCCTATCGTAACGGCCAAGTCACCTCCCTCAGCCACTTCTGGAATCTGTCCTTGCTCATCAATAAGAAGCCCTTCATCGTCGGTGGTAGCGGAAACATGTCGAAGCGTCTCGGCTTGAGATGCCAATTGTCGTAGAGGATGCCTGCTGCTGCGTCCACATCATCAGGATAAGACCGAGGTTCGTAAATCCGCTGCTCCGAGAGTGGCTTGTCCTGCTCCACGGTCGGAGCGTTCGCAAAGTCTTCGAGGTATAAAGCTTCGACGTGCAGCTTCCGGCTCTTGTCAGGTCTCGTCGGCGCAATCGCTTCATGCATCAGCTTGATGCCCTCTTCGAGGGGATATTGCTTGAATATTTCAGTAACAGGCACGTCGAGCGTCGGGTGCTTTATCCCGGCAAGGTCAAGCTCCTCGTAAGTCACAGAGTAGCCGTAGTCCACGAAGTTAAGGTGCACGTGTTTTATGTTTCTTGCCTCATCGAGCCAGCACGTGATGACCTCCGCTTTCATTCCGAGGAGCATTCGCTTCTCGGACGCTGCTGGTCTGATTTTATATACGATCCACGGCCAGAACTCGCCATACGCGGGCGTGTCCGGCGGAATCTTGCCCTCCTTTGCCTGCACGTTCTTCTCGACCGCCTCTTTCGCCCTGAAAATGATTTCTTCGACCAGTTCCTGTTCCGAAAATCCCATTAGACCACCTCAACCGCTGAGATTTTCATTAAATATAGTTATATAATTTTCGGTTTATATTTTGCACATTGAGATGGCGTGCTCAGCCACTGCAACGCCGCTATATAAGCTTCTCCACAGCTTTTTTCAAGTGTTCGTCACGCATTCCGTCAACAATTTCTTCGAAAGTCGCCAGCTTCAAAGCACTTTCAGGGCAGAATTTTATACATTGCGGCTCGCCACCGCAGAGGTCGCAGGCGACAGGAAGCTCGGCGTCGGGCTTCAGTATCAGCACGCCGAACTCGCAGGCTTCGACACACACGCCGCACGCCGTGCAGTTCTCCTCGGCAACGCTGAGCACGCCGTTCTCGTCGGCGCTTAACGCCTCGTTCGGACAGGCAGCGACGCACGGCGGCTCATTGCAGAAATGGCAAGCAAACGCTATCGAAAAGCCTGGACTCTCCTTTATAACCCTTATTCTCGCCTTTTCAGGGTTAAATACCCGTTCCTTCACGCCTGAGCAAATGAGTTCGCAAAGGCAGCAGCCCGAACACTTCTCAGGGTCCGAAATAACATATTTCCGCATCCGCACCACCTAAACCGACAGCCCCAGCTCTCTCAATTTCCCAGCAGTTGGCACGCCGCCTTCGTCCCAGCCTCGCAACCTGTAATACTCGCTCAGCCGCCGCTCGAACTCCTCCCTGGGGATGACCTCGCCACTCGCTGCACCCTTCGGCAGCGGCTCCTCGTAGAAACGGTCTGGCAGCCAGTCGTCCTCCTTACCCCGCAAACCTTCTCTGAGGTTGAATAGCCTTTCGAGGTTCCAAATACGTTCGCCGATACGTTCAAGCGTCTTAACCGAGAAATCAAAGCCGGTGACAAGAGAAATCAAAGATGCAAGCTCCTCCTTGCGTAGCAGGACGCCGAAAAACTTGCAGATGATAGCGGAGTCGAGAACTTGCATCCAATCTTCAAGCTCCTTCACCAGCCGCACCTTCTCAGAACTAAGCTCCAGTGGGTCGACGGTGACCATGGCGAGCGGCATTGCCATGCCGAAATCCACGAGTGTCATTAACGCACCAAGATGGTCAGCGCCACGGTTTGCTGTTGCAAACGAAAGAGCGGCACCCTTCATAGCTCTCGGCTCATAGCCCGGGAACTCCAGGCCCTTAACATGCATTGCGTATTTCTCGGCACCCCTACCGAGACGTTCAGCCGCCCGCTTCACGCCTTCCGCAAGGAGGTCGCCGACGCCCTCCCGCCTCGCAATTCTCTCTAAAAGTTCGATGACGATGTCGGCGTCGCCCCACCGCAACTCCAGCCCGCCCGTCCTATCGGCATCCAAAACGCCCGCCTCGTAGCACTCCATGGCAAAACCGATGACGCCGCCCGCTGTGATGCCGTCCATTCCAAGTTCGTTGCAGAGGTTGTGCGCCTTCATCAGAGCATTTAGGTCGTAACAGCCGCATCTCCCCGCTAAAGTGTTTATGTGCTCATATTCGGGACCCTCGCCGAGCTCGTCAGCATATTTTCCTTCTGGGATCCTGGAGAGACGCCCGCAGCCTATGGGGCAGCCGAAGCACGCCGACTTCTTTAGCACAAGGCTTTCCCTTATGCTTTCTTGGTCAATAGGCTCGATTTCCTCATAGTCGAACTGTAATTTGAAATTATGCGTCGGGAAGCCGCCGATGGCGTGCACATAAGAGACGATACTGGCGGTGCCGTAAGTACTTAGTCCAATGGCGAGCGTTTCGTATCTGCCGAGTTCCCGCAGCCTGTCGAGCAGTTTCATGAGTCCATCGAAGTCGCTCACCTGCACGTCCTTCGTGCCACGAACCGCAATGGCTTTGAGCCTCTTGGCGCCCATGACGGCGCCGAGCCCGCAACGCCCGGCGGCTCTCGTCGAATCGTTTATTATGGCGGCGAACCTCACGAGGTTCTCGCCAGCAGGTCCGATGCACGCGACCTTCACTTTACGGTCGCCTAACTCCTCTCTCAGGATTTTCTCGGTTTCGGTGGTCGAGCTGCCCCAGAGGTGGGAGGCATCTCTGAGCTCGACGCCGCCGTCGCGGATGACGAGCGCCGTCGGCTTCGCGGCGACGCCCTCGATAATAACGCCGTCGTAGCCCGCGAATTTCAGCTCGGCGCCG
>QMVQ01000014.1 GCA_003661185.1 Candidatus Alkanophagales archaeon
CGGCGATCGACCCGTGTTTCAGCTGCACCGACCGCATCACCATCGTCGACCCGAGCGGCGGGAAGCCGAAAACGCTAAGCTGGGACGCTCTCGTTTACCTCTCTCGGAAAAAATCAAGGAGGTGCGTGCGTTGAACGCTGGAGTAGTGTTATTGAATCTTTTAGTATATCCGGGCTTCATATTCACCGCAGTCGTAGGTTTGTTATTCCTCTGGCTGGTGAGGAAGCTGTTGGCGAGGTTCCAGTGGCGGGTCGGTCCGCCAATATATCAAACGTTTGCGGATGTCATCAAGTTGCTGTCTAAGGAGAGTGTAGTCCCAGAGAATGCAAATAGATTTATGTTTGTTACGGCGCCGGTGCTGGCGCTAGCAGCGGTCACGCTCGCAATGCTGCTGATTCCCGTCGGCGCAAAGAATTCGGCTCTCGGCTTCCTTGGCGACGTTATAGTTTTAATTTACTTACTGACGATTCCAAGCGTTGCGATCATAATCGGCGGGTCGTCGTCGGCAAACCCGTTCGGAGCGATCGGCGCATCGAGGGAAATAAGCTTAACGATTGCATACGAGCTTGGTTTGGTGCTTTCCGTCCTGACGTTGTGCGTTGATGTCAACTCCCTGCTCATGGAGAGCGTCACGGGCTTCAACTTCCTGAGGTATCCGCTTGCCGCCGTCGCCCTTTTCATCTGCGTCGTTGCAAAGCTTGGGATTACGCCCTTCGACATTCCAGAAGCGAAGACTGAAATCATGGCAGGTCCTTACACCGAGTATTCAGGAAGGCTTCTTGGGATTTTCAAGCTGACGCATGCGATGCTGCTGTTTGCGCTGAGTAGTCTTTTTGTCTCGCTGTTCTTCGCAGGACCGTTCACCGGGAACTACGTGGTAGACGTGCTCGTGCATCTCGTGAAATGCGTGCTCGTGGTCGTCGTCATCGCCGTGGTTGCGGCTGCGAACCCGAGGCTGCGAATCGACCAAGCCTTGAGGTTCTTCTGGGGATTTGTGTTCGTGTTGGCGCTTATTGATTTTACGAGGGCGTTAATTCCGGTGCTGGGGTGGTGACATGAAGCTGCCTTATAAAATACGGGAGCTTGCTGAAGCCGTAAGGTCGAGTTTGAGTAGCCCTTACACCGTTCGTTATCCCTTTGAGCCGTCGCCGGCGCCTGATGGCTTTAGGGGCAAGCCGCAGTTCGACGAGGCGAAGTGCATGGGCTGCGGCGCCTGCGTCGAAGGCTGCCCGACGGGCGCTCTCACTCTGACAGATGAGGGTAACGTCAGAATCATAGAGCTTTTCTACGGACGCTGCATCATGTGCGGGCAATGTGTTGAAAGATGTCCGGTCGAAGCGATAAAGCTGACGACAGAATACAGCATTGTTTATACTGCAAAGGAAGAAGCGCTGACGTCAATCCGGCGGACGCTGGTGTGTTGTGAGATTTGTGGCACGCCGATAACCACGTTGGAACACCTAAAATGGATAACAGAGAAACTTGGGGAATTAGCGTTGAGCAACTCGACGCTCGTGGCGGTTATGCAGGATTTAGCCTTGGGTAAGACGCCGACGAGGGCGCCGAAGGCGAAGGAAATCGACAGGAGCGACATCATCCGCGTGCTCTGCCATAAGTGCCGGCGGAGAGCCATGGCTGTGGACCACGGCTGGAGAGCCAAATATTAGTTGCTAACGCTGCTACACGACTTAGTTGTGATAAAAGCCTTCCCTCCCTATTTTTAATTTATATGCTTCCCAAATTCGCCTCTCCCTTCCACAACTTGATTTGTTCACAACTCAGAGCGAGGAGCCTCAGCTCAAACCTAAAGCTTTGCTCGTCGTATTCAAAAACGCCGTCCGCAACGATTTTCTCCCCTTCGTCCAGCGTTTCGGTCACGCTGGCGTTTGCCATGACTCTCAGCTCGGCTCCGCCGCCTTCCAAGTAGAACACATTCGTGTAGAGTCTTGAGACTGTGCCGACAACACGCACTCGCTCGCCGACGTATTCCTGCGGCAACGCCGCCAGCTGCGGCACGAATACAACTTCGCTCGAATTCAGCAGTTCTACGCGGTCTGCGGACGTTAAAATTTCGTGTTCGCCCTCGTAGAGCCTGACGACGCCTACGACGCTCACCTCAGAGCCGTAGCCTATATCAAGCCCCTCGCCGCCCCTCACGAAGACATCAACGGAAGAGCCGTTGCGCCGCAGCGTCAGCACGCAAGAACCCCCGCTCACGATACGGACATCGGAAACAACTCCCTCAACATCCACGTATTTACCCTCATAATTCGGTATTTCCTCTATTCCTACTTTCACGGGGGCGACGAGCGTCGAAATCCAGTAAAGAAAAATTATTCCTACAACGGAAAATGCGACGACAAGCTTACTGATTGCGGAGGGGTTCATACTGAAATCTCTTTCCGAAAACTTCTTAAAATGTCTCGTCTCATGAATTTCGATGCCGCGGTATTTAGTAGAGGGAGAGTTCCGGGCAAGCAAGAAATGGCAGAAGTTCCGTAAGGAGGTGGAAAGCCTTAGTGAGAAGCTTGCTATCGAGAAAGTCCTTTCGATAATGGGGAGCAAGCACCGCCTCAAGCGAAATATGATACGAATAAAAAGCGTCGTTCAGCAAGGGAGCGACGGCGAGGCAACAAGCTCCATGAGTATGGCATCCTCGTCTTCGTAGTATCCCGGCGCCCTCCCGACACGCCTGAACCCCAATTTTTCGTAGAACCTCTGCGCACCTATGTTGCTCTCTCGCACTTCCACGAACGCCCTTCCTCCCGAGGATCTCAGCACCGCCCTCACAAGGCTCGTGCCTATGCCACGGCGGCGATGCTCCCTCGCTACTGCTATCGAAATTATGTGCCCATCGTCGTCGAAAAGGACATAGCCCTGAACCTCGCCGCTCTCGTCGTCTTCGTAAACTAAAAAGTTGTCGGGGATTGTTTTTGCATAATATAGAAACGTGTATCTGCTGTAAGCCGATTTTGGGAATGCGTCTCGCTCTATTTCAAGGATTCTCGGCAAGTCTTCCCTTCGAAACCTCCTAATCATCTCGGTCTAAGTTGAACAGCGAAAGCATCAAAAATTTTGTGTAGTTCAGCAAGTCCTCGAGGCGGACATTTTCGTTGGGAGCGTGCGCATTGCTCTCGACGGAGCGTCCGACGCCGAACGCACATGCCTTCTGCCCCGTCTTCTGAACGGCGTAAGCGACATCTAAACTCCCTTGCACTCCGATGACATCCATTTCTCTGCGGAAAGCCGCTGAAGCGTTCCGCCGCACCTCCCTCACGAAGCTCTCGCTTGGTTCTGTGAACATCGGCGGATAAAGGGGCTTAAACCGCCATCTCGCCCTTATCCCGTGCTTCTCAGTCGCCTTTTTGAAACACTCCTCAAGCTCCCGTAAAACTTCCTCAAGCCGCTCCTCCGGGAGATATCTGCGGTCGCCTCGCAGCTCGCAACGCTCAGGGACCACGTTCTCCTTAATACCCGCATTTATCATCGTGACGTTGAACACCGCCCGCATGCGTTCGACGCCCGCAAGCTCCCTCAAAAACTGGCTACAAGGAATTTTCGAGGTTCGCCGCTCAACGACTCCCTTCAGCCGCAACAGCTCGTTCAGTAGCAAGTTCGCCTTCTCTATGGCGTTTTCCCCTATAAAAGAGAATGAACTATGGCAGGACCTGCCAAAAACCCTCGCTTCCCAGACGATAACGCCGTTCGTCGCCACGCAGACGCCATCGTTGTCCCCATCCATGCATAAAAAGTATTTCCCGGTGAGGAACCCTGCATCCGCAAGATAGCAAAGCCCCGAATACGGGCCCACCTCCTCATCAGTAGTCAAAGCTACCTCCAAATCGTATTTCTGCTCAAGTTCTAACTCCTCAGTAATGCTTAGTGCCGTTAAAAGGCATGCCACCGCACCCTTAGAATCAGCGACGCCACGCCCGTAAATCTTATCATCACGCACCGTCGCCTCGAAAGGGTCAGTGCGCCAGCCGCCGCCCGCAGGCACGACGTCCAAATGCGTATAAATAGTAAGGCGCTCTCTCGCTTTCGTGCCGCCCGTGACGTCACGCCGAGCCAGCAGGTTCACCCGCTCGCCCCGCAGGCACTCCTGCTTCTGCCTCACCTCGTAAACGTCCTGCGGCATTTTAATCTTCTCGCATTTAAAACCAAGAGCCCCCAATCCCGAAATAAGAAAATCCACAATCTCCTCATAATTCTCGCCCGGCGGCACGTCCGTCCGAATCGCTACGAGCTCTTTCAGCAAATTTAGCAACTCGTCCTCCCTCTTTTTTATTTCCTCATCTATTTGCATCGGCATGTAGCTACTTTGATGCCCAATTATCTTGTAGTTAGCGCTTGCAGCAGGGAGTTTCAATTCTCTCAACGTCACGAACACAATATTTATATATCTGCATCGCTTCAGGGAAAAGTGATGCGGAGAAGGCGGCGAGTCTTAAGTAAGAACGTCAGGACGGTGCGGTTGATAGAGGAGCTGAAGAAGAAGGCGAAGGAGGAAGGCGTGGCGCTCTGGAAGGATGTTGCGGAGCGTCTTGAAAAGCCACGCCGCAGATATGCGGAGGTGAACCTCAGTAAGATAAACAGGTATTCCAAGGACGACGAAATAATTTTAGTGCCCGGCAAGGTGCTGGGCAGCGGCAAGCTTGAGCGTAAGGTCGCAGTCGCCGCTCTCAGCTTCAGCAAAAGCGCTTATGAGAGCATAAACGCCGTCGGAAGGTGCATGAGCATAGAAGAACTCATGAAAGAGAATCCTGAGGGTTCAAACGTGCGGATAATAGCATAGGGGTGCTGAGATGGCAGATGCGGGCGAGGAGAAGGTAATAGATGCTGACGGGCACATCTTGGGTAGGTTGGCGAGTGTCGTTGCGAAGCGTCTGCTAAACGGCGAGTGGATTACGATAGTGAATGCTGAAAAGGCGGTGATTAGCGGCTCTCGCAAGATGGTGCTTGCCACTTATAAAAAAAAGTGGGACCGAGGGTCAAAAGAAAAGGGACCATATTTCCCAAGGATGCCGGATAGGATTTTAAGAAGAACAATAAGGGGCATGCTTCCTTATAAACAAGCAAAGGGTAAGAAAGCGTTTTCAAGGCTCCGTGTTTATATAGGTGTGCCTGAGGAATATGTTGATAGACCCAAAGAAAGGATTGAGGAGGCGGATATGGCAGGGCGGCTTATGCACTTGAAGTTTGTAAGGTTGGGAGAAGTTGCGGAGCATTTGGGATGGATGCCAAAGGAAAGAGCGTCCGAGCCGAGGGAGTAATGGCACTAACTAAGCCGAAGGGGTGAGTGTGATGCCTCAGCGGATTGTAAACGCCGTAGGGAAGAAGAAGACTGCGGTTGCAAGGGCGACGATAAAAGAGGGGCGAGGGGTAATAAGAATAAATAAAATGGCGCTCGACGCCATACAGCCGGAGGTGGTAAAGGAGAAGATTTTGGAGCCTATAATGATAGCGTCTGAGATTCTGGACGGAGATATGCCCAAGATTGATATAGAGGTGCGGGTGGAAGGTGGTGGCTTCATGGGGCGTGCCGAGGCGATAAGGACGGCAATCGCACGGGGGCTTGTGGAGTGGACTGGGAGTGAGACGCTTCGAGAGGCGTTCTTGCGATACGACAGAAACTTACTGATAAGCGACCCCCGAAGGAAGGAGCCAAAGAAATACGGCGGGCGTGGTGCGAGGGCGAGGCGACAGAAATCTTACAGGTGAGAACTTACAGGTGAGATTATGATTCCGGTGCGGTGTTTCACGTGCGGCAAGGTCATTGCGGACGTCTGGGAAGAGTATAAGGCACGGACTGAACAAGGAGAAGACCCGAAAACAGTGCTTGACGAGCTTGGCGTTCGTAGATATTGCTGTAGGAGGATGTTGCTGACGCATGCAGAGTTAATAAATGAGATTGTTCCATATTTGTGAGGGGTCGTGGGGTAGCCTGGACCATCCTTCGGCGTTCGGGACGCCGGGACCTGAGTTCGAATCTCAGCGACCCCACCATTTACTCCTTTTGCGAGGTTTGCCGCTTGACTGGCGAGGAAAGCTATTTCAAAGGGAAATACACGAAGTATGAGAAGGCGAGGATAATCGGAGCGAGGGCGCTGCAAATCGCAATGGGGGCGCCCGTGCTCATCGAGACCAACGAAACCGACCCTATCGAAAATGCGATTATGGAATTCAACCTGGGAGTGATACCAATCACTGTGCGGCGGCGGAAGCATTGACATGCCGACTGGAAGCAGCAGATACAACAGCAATTATGTATCCAAAAAATGTGCAACCGACTGCGTAGCCAACAAGTGCGTAACGTTCTCAAAAAACGTTTTTATACCGGTAACTAACGTCTGCCGGAACGACTGCGCCTACTGCGGCTTCAAGGCGAGATGTCCCGAGGATGCTTACCTGCTCAGCGAAGCCGATGTTTTAAGACTTCTACAGACGGCACGGCGTAAAGGCGCCGTCGAAGCGCTCTTCACGCTCGGCGAGAAGCCCGAGGACTCAAAGTTTCCTCCTTACAAAAGCTGGCTGAAAGAGCTCGGCTACGACTCGACGCTTGAGTATTTGCGGGCGCTTTGCGAGCTTGCCATCCATGAAAGCATGCTGCCACACACGAACGCCGGCATTCTCAGCTATGAAGAGCTGCGTTTTCTGAGGGACGTAAATGCGTCGATGGGCTTGATGCTTGAGACCATCGCCTGCGTGCGTGCGCACGAGAGGTCGCCGGGGAAGAAGCCAGAACTGCGGCTTAAGACTATTGCAGACGCTGGGAAGCTCAGAATACCGTTCACGACGGGAATCCTCGTCGGCATCGGCGAGACGTTTTCGGACATCGTCGCCTCGCTTGAAGCTATAAAACGGCTTCATGAGAAATACGGGCACATTCAGGAAGTGATAATACAGCCGTTCCGCCCGAAACCGAATACGCCAATGCGCAACGAATCGCCGCCAAGCGTCGAGCTGCTGAAGCGAGCGGTAAGTGTCGCCCGCCGAATATTACCGGCGGAGGTTGCCATTCAAATACCGCCGAACCTCGTCCCGCCAAGGCGGCTGCGTGAGTTTCTGGAGCTGGGAGCGTCGGACCTCGGCGGAATCTCCGAAGTTACCTTGGACTTTATCAACCCCGAAGCGGCATGGCCGAGCGAGAAGGAGCTTGCGACGGCGGTGAAGCCGTTCTTGCTCAGGGAGCGTCTGCCGCTATATCCGAGATTTGTGCAACGAGGCTGGTATAGCGAGACACTTTCGGCGCTCGTGAAACGACATTCCGACGCTGCGGGATTCAGGCGGAGAGATGCATAGTAGGCGCTTTACGGCTCTCGGCGTTCAGGACGTGCTGAGCATTAGCGTCCGACGCCAGTTCAATGGCGAGTTATTTGACTGATAGGCTATTGAAGTGTAAAGAGAAGCCAATGCTCTTTAAATCTTAAAGCTAATTTATAAAAAGAGACATGGCAAAAATCGAGCTGCCGCCGGGGGAGGTGCCGCCGGAGGAGGTGCAGGAGGCGAACGTTCTGGTATGTGCGGCATTTTCGGAGATGTTCAAGCCGATGCTCGGACCATTAGGCTCGAAAAAGCTCATAATGAAGGGCGCCTTAGAGGGCAAGGCGCCAGACCTTGTTGCGAATAACGCTTATGCTATTATAAGGGAGCTGAAATATGGGCATCCGACTGCAGATTTGATAATAGAGGCAGGATTGTCACAGGGGCAAGACGCCGGCGACGGCGTCGCTACGGTCCTCATTTTAATCGGCGAGCTTGTCAAGCGTGGCTACGAGCTTAAACTCAGCGGCGTCCACCAGAACACGATAGTCAGTGGCTACGAGAAGGCGCTCAAAGAGACTTTTAAGATTTTGGATGGGATGGCAAGGACCGTGGACGTCAACAGCGATGGCATCCTGGAGAACGTAGCACTTTCTGCGTTGAAAAAGAGCGACTATTGGGACGAACGTAAGCTCGCTGAGATAATAGTGCGAAGCGTTCGTAGGATTGAGGACGTGCGTCCGATAGACGTGGACGACGTGACGCTCGTCTCGCAGACCGGCGCCGCCGTCTACGACACGAAGTTCTTCGACGGCGTAGTTGTGGACCGCGAAGTTCTTGGAGACCTGCCGAAACGCATAGAGGGCGCAAAAATAGCGCTGCTCGACTACCCTATCGAACACAAGGAGCCGAAGTCGAAGGTGCGGCGTGCAGGACGCCAGCAGGACGTTTACGTGAAGATAACGGCGCCATCACAGCTCTCAACCTTCATGAGGCAACGAAGAGCGCTCTTCGAAGAGATTGTCGAGCGTGTTGTTGAGAGCGGCGCCAATGTTCTGTGCTGCCAGCAGGGCGTTGACGACGAGGCTTTGGACCTTTTCAGGGACGCAGGGGTCATGGCATTGAAGCGAGTGAAGAATACAGACCTCAAGCGGCTGAAGCGGGCGACCGGCGCAGACATCGTGAAGAACGTCGAAGACTTGACGCCTGAGAAGCTCGGATACGCAGAGCTCGTCCATGAGGTCGAGGTGGGCAATGAGAAATACGTATTTTTCGAAGGTTGCCCCTATCCGAAGGCTTCTGCGATTATTCTGCGAGGGGCGTCCAACAGAGTTTTAGAGGGCGTGGTGAGCCAGGTCAAAAGTGCGCTGCACTGCGTCGCCGCTACCATCGAGGACGGCAAAGTCTTGCCGGGGGGCGGCGCCGCTGAGATTGAGGTGACAAAACACCTTCGGAAGTTTGCAAACTCGCTTCCGGGCAAGGAGCAACTCGCCGTCAACGCATTTGCGGACGCTCTCGAGACGATACCGTTGACGCTTGCAAAGAACTGCGGCTTAGACCCCATGGACACGCTCGTCGCGCTAAGGGCGGAGCATACCGACAGGAACAGAAATGCGGGCATTTCCGCAAAGGAGAAGAAGATAAAGGACGCTTTCGAGACTGGAATTTTTGAGCCTTTGAGGATAAAAAAGAAGGCAATCATGTGCGCGACGTCCGCCGCCATCCAGATACTCAAAATCGAAGACCTCCACATTGCAAAACGCAAAGAGGAAAGGAAACTCGACATCGAAAAGGAAGCGCCAGAGTTTAGGTTTAAGGGCGGGAGGATTAAATATTAGTCCCTTACCTTAGACGCACCTGTGCAGAGTGTTTGCCACTGCTGCATGCGTGGGGTCAGGCGATTTCTTGTATAATTCTCGCATACGCGGGTCTTGTAATGAGCACGCCTATCAGTATTCCGACGATGGTAATGATTGCAAAGCCACGGAGCGTGCCGAGCGCCATGAGCGCTAAAGCGAGCATCGCAACCGCCGTCGTAGCCGCAGATGCAAATATTATGTTGAAAGCCTCAGCGACCCGTCGCAGGTAGACCTTTACGGGCGTTTTTCCCTTTTTCTTTTGCGTCGGTGGCGTTGCAGCGGCGCCGCTTAAAACTTCGTCGGTGATTATGACAAGCTGGTCGACGCCGGTTCCGATGACTGCGATGATGCCGGCGACACTTGGCAGATCGAGCTGCCAGCCGGTGGCAGCTGCGAAGCCCAGAATGATAATGACCTCGCAAATTAACGTCATAAGCATCGGGAGCACGATCCGCCCATTCCGATAACGCACGTAAACAACAAGCGCCACGAGCATGAAGGCAAGAGCGGCGGCGAGAGCTGCCTCTCGGCGGAACTTCTCGCCGAGCGGCGCCGGAACTTCGCCCGAGCCTATGATTTCAACGGGCACGGGCAACGCCCCTGCCTTCAGGTGGATTATCAGCTCCTTTGCTGCCCGTCGCCCATCTTCGCCCTCACCGGTCTCCGCAATCAAGTTATAAACGGGACGTGTCTTCAGCTCGTTTGCGAGGTCTGAAGAAAGCGGCGCACTGTATATTACAACGTCGTCAAGAAGCATCGCAAGCTCGTGACGCTCAGGGTCATCCACCGCTCCGTATTTTATGCATGCATCCTGCAGGGCGGCGGCGCCCTCCCTCGTCAACGTGAATGGCGCACCCCAACGCTCGACGTCGTCGCTACGTCGCTGCTGCGGTATGGCGCCGACGCTCGCAATACCCTCGTCGCCGTAAAGAACGTGCACCGTTATGTTTTTGATTTCTTCGAGCCGCATGCCCTTCTTGATTTCGCCAGCCTCACCTGCCGTCTGTATTCTTATCTCGAACTTTCCGGGCTTCCCGATGAGCTTACGGGCGGTTGCTATGTCCACGCCTGCGAGGTCTATCAGGATTATGTCGGTGCCGACCGTCCTTATCGGAATATCCCGCAGCCCCAGCATGTTAAGCTTCGTCTCCATGATTTCCTTCGCCAAATCCCTCGTTCCGGGCGTCACGCCCTCCACAAAAAATTCCATGCCACGCTCGTCACGCCCGATGCTCGCATTCACAGCATCAAGCACGTTCTCCAGCTCTTCCTTCGAAACGAGCTTCCTTATTTCGTAAATCTCGACGCCTCGATAAACTGCAGGCTCAACATCTGCACCCAATGCATCCTCCAAATACCTTGTCACGACATAGCCCTCATCTGCCGTTATCGTAATTCTCGTGATGTTTCCAGTTTCCGTGACATTTTCCGGCGGCGCCGATAACCGCTCGATGGAAATGCTGCCGATATTCAGCGCTTCAAGCTCTTCATTGGTTAGAATTGCCGCAGTCTCAAGAACCACAGCGGTCTCGTTCTCTGCCACTATTTCTACGGATGTGTTCTCGCCTCTCCCCCTCAAAAGTCCCAGAATCTCGTGTTTTATAATTTCGCCTTTGTCTGCTTCAACCTTCACGAGAACGCCCTCAAGCTTCAGTTGCAAGTAGGAGCCGCCGACTAAATCCAAACCAAATTTCAGGTTCCCGTTAGTGCCTGCCCCTACGGGTGGCGGCGGATAAACGTAAATCACGAACAACGACAATAACACAAAAACCAAGAAAACCAACACCCGCACATCTCTAAGCAAGCCGCCACGCTCACTTACCACGCCGCACACCTCCCCTTTGCGGCTTTGCCGCCTTCTCCACTCTCGCTGTTTTTGCGCCCTTCCGCCGCTCTGCAGGCGCACGAGCAGCCGCCCGTTCGCCAAGATAAAAGCGGAGGACGCCGGCGTTGAACATCCATGTGTTCATCAAGTCTGCAAAAAGCCCGAAGATGAGCACGATGGAAATATCTCTGAGCAGCGGTATCGGCGCATAGTATTCCGAAAACAAGGACATGCACGCTGCCACGACGAACATTGCGAAGATGGCAGAAAGCGTCGTCGAGGTCATGGTCAGCCCTGTTCGCATTGCTTCCTTTAATCTCTCAAGAACCTTCAGCATACCGCTTTTCTTACTCCTACCCGTCACGGGACTTGAGCGTAAGAGTTTTGTCGTCAGGAGTATGTTGCTGTCCACGGAGTAGCCGATGAGCATGAGAAGCGCAGCGACCGTTCCCAAGGAAAGCTCTAAACGCACTAAATTCAAGCATGCAGCCGCGATTATGATGTCGGACACTGCGCAGAAAACGATTGCTGCGGCGGGCACGGGCGTTCTGAAAACTATGAAAATGACTATCGCCATCAGCAAGAACGCAATCACGAGCGCTTTGACCGTTTGTGCTTGTGCTTCCTTGCCGAACAGCGGACTTACGTCCTTTATTTCGTAATCGGGGTAGCTGGTGACGAGCTGGATGAGTTTCTCCTTCTCCTCATTGCTCATCGGTCCGAACTGCAAGATTTTCTCGTCGCCTGCCTCTCGGATGATGACGTTCGGGAACTCTGAGAATTTTGCAAGGAGTTCGTCTTTGCTCTCCGCCGTCGTAATTCTCACGAGTGTGCCGCCCGTGAAGTCCATGCCGAGCTTGACTGGCGTCCCGAAGGCGAGTTGTGAATATGCAAGCACGCTCGCCGCCAGCAGCAACACAATTAACGGGACCACAACGAGCCTCTTTGCGTCAAACCCCGTAACCCTCTCGACTACAGCGTCCAGCAGCGGCATCGGCACTTCCCTCTAAAGGCTACACAACTCCTTCTTCTTTCAGCTTTTTCATCTCATCCTCGCTGTAACCTAATTCCCTTAAAATCTCGTCGGTATGCTCGCCGAGCACCGGCGGCGGCGTTCTTATTTCACGACAGTCAAATCCCGAAAATCTTATCGGGAAAACTATTTGTTTCAGCTTTTCTCCCTGCCGCTCTATTTCTGTGAGCAGACCACGATGTTTGATCTGGGGGTCTGAAAATACTTCGTTCAGCCTGTAAACAGGGGCGCACGGCACCTCTGCCGCCCTCAAAATGCGCACCCACTCGTCCCTGCTTTTCTCCTTGAAGATGCGTCGTAATTCATTCAAAACGAGCTCCCGCCGCTCGCCTTTCGCATACTGGTCGTTGATAAGGTCGTTACGGCGGAGCACCTTGCATAGATTCTCCCAGAACCACGTCTCGACGATGCCAAGTGAGATATAGCCATCTTTCGTCTCGAAGATGCCGTAACCCAACGAGTCGCCGACGACGACGTGCTCAGGCATCGTTTCACGGCGGTCTGCGAAGTATGCGGAAAAGTGCATGCTCATCCAAGAAAGGACTCCATCAACCATGGAAACGTCGATGTAAGTGCCCATCCCCGTCTTTTCTCTGTAAAGTAGCGCCGCCAGTATGGAGAAAGCGGCGAACATCGAGCCACAGAGGTCTGCGATGAGCAAGCTCGCAGAGCATGGCCTTTCGTTTAAGCCGAGAACGCCCGCATATGATAAATAGTCTATGTTATGCCCGACGACGTCCTTGTAAGGGCCGTCCTGCCCGAATCCTGAAATCGAGCAATATATGATCCTGGGGTTTATCTTCTTAACATCCCCGTAGCCAACGCCCAAACGGTCAACGACGCCTGGTCTGAAGCCCTCCATGACGACATCCGCACCCTTCGCTAACTTGTAGAATATTTCCTTTCCCTTCTCGGCTTTCAGGTTTAAAGTGATGCTCTTCTTGTTCCTGTTCATTCCCAAGAAGCCCGCCCCTTCCCCTTTTACGAGCGGCGGGAGCCTCCTTGCATAATCGCCGCCGTCCTTCCGCTCAACTTTTATGACCTCAGCGCCGAGGTCTGCGAGTAGCATCGAACAATAGGGTCCTGGGAGGAACTGCGTCAAGTCTATGATTCTAACTCCCTCTAAAGGACGTTTCGCCGACATTTTTCGCCACTACTCACTACCGGTGTCCGCAGCCGCCGCTTCCTTCTTTTCTCTTAACCTGTCTCTGACGTCACTCACGCCTATCATCAGGAAAATAACGCCGACGAGCAGCACTGCAACGCCCACGACGCCCTCCAGCACCATTAAAAATTGCTGCCTGAACACATAGATGCCAAAGGCGCCGAGCGCCATCAAAAGCAGCCCGCCCAAGAGGCTTGCATACGGGTTCATCTCACCACCACCGTTTATTCTACTCGCAACACATTTAAAAGTTTTGAAGTTATGCCCTAAGGAGGATTTCCGCAGTCTCAGGCTTGTATTCCCAGTCCGCCGGCAGCACCTTCTTACGCTTGTAATACTTAACGAGCCTCCGTATCTTCGACTCTGTGAGCTGCAACGCCCTTTTATTATGCAAGTCTTTTCTGTGCAGCTCCAGATGCTTCCGCAGCCGTATAGCCTTTTTTATCAAGTTCTGCAGGTCTTCGGGGACTTTAGAGGCGACGTTGTATTCTCTCAAAATTTGAGTCATCTTCTTGCCAGTAACCAAACGGACATCGGGCACGCCGTAGCAGTCTCTGAGGACCATCCCTATGACGCTTGTCGAGTATCCTTGCTTGTATAGCTCGATGATGCGCTCTTCTATCTCTTCGGGCGTAATCTGCAACCATTCTGGTGGCTTCTTCCGCAACGGCGGCTTTGAGCCCGATCTCCCCCTACGTCTTGCGTAAATCCTCGCCATTTCTCATCACGTCCTCTTCTTCTCTCGCAATTAAAAATGTTTTGGATGGTAAATATGAGCGGGGCAGCTGCTTACTGCCCCATAAGACTCTATATTGCACATAACGACAAATATATAAACGCACGAGGCGTCCTAATGTAAGGATGCAAAACATCGTGCTTTCCATAGTCGTGGCGTATTTGGGCGTCTGCATGCTCATCGGGCTTTATGGGAAGAAGCTGACAAAGTCCGCCGAGGATTTCGACGTGGGCGGCAGGCGGCTTCCATGGTGGGTGGCGTCGCTCTCGATTGCGGCGACGCTCGTCGGCTCCGGCGTAACGATTGGTGTCGGCGAGCTCGGCTACAAAGTTGGAATCTCGGGGGTGCTCTACCCGTTGATTCTCGGCGTCGCTTTGATTTTGAGCATGTGGCTCGCCGCCGCTCGTTTCAGACGCACCAACGCCATAACACTGCAAGAGGTGCTGGAGCGGGACTACGGCGTCGAAGCTCGGGCGCTTGTTGCCCTTGTAATGATACTGTCGCTCATTCCGGCGGTCGCAGCACAATTTCTGGCTGCCGGCGCCATTCTGTCTGCGATGACAGGTTTGGACATCGGAATAAGCATCGTGGTCACCGCTGCAATAATCACGCTCTACATTTTCATCGGCGGGATGTGGGCGGTGGCGCTGACGGACACACTTCAGATGATTGTGATATATACGGGCTTGGGGCTGCTCACTGCGCTCATCGCCACCGGCGGCTTCTCATCACAGCTCTCGCAACTGCCGCCGAGCTACTGGGACTGGACTGCTGCGGGTCCCGTGCGCATCAGCTCCTACGTAGCGTGCCTACTCATGTTTGTTTACGTCAGCCAGCCGTGGCTGCAGAGATGTGCGGCGGTGCGGACGCCTGAGGACGCTACGAAGGCGGGCGTCATCGCCGGGCTGCTAATCTTCCCGATAGGCTTCTTTGCGGTTTCTGCTGGGCTGCTCGCCAGAGTACTGCTGCCGAACACCGAGCCGATACTTGCGGTGCCGCAGGTCATGCTTACGGTCTTTCCGCCTGCTGTGGGCGCACTTTTCTGCGCCGCCATCATAGCAGCGTGCATGTCCAGTACCGACTCTTGGATTCATTCCTGCACGACAATGCTCGTCCGGGACTTCTACCAGCGGCTCATAAACCCTCAAGCTTCAGATAAAAAGATTCTCAAAATCTCAAGGCTCATTACCATCGTGATTGGACTCTTGGGCTTGCTCCTCGCATTGACAATTCGAGAGGAAGTCGTCATGCTCGTTCTGCTCTTTCTGGCGCCCAGCGCCCTTTACATCGGACCGCTTCTCGTTTCATGGTTTTCACGGCGGAGGAAGCTGAAGAGACGAGCAGGCTTCGCAATCATGCTCGCGGTGAGCGTGCTCGGCATCGTCTTGACGGTCCTGATGCTGTTCAACAAGCCGCCGCAGATTTTTGGCATGCACGCCGCACTGCCTACGGTCATTATCGCATACGTGCTCACGTTGATACTCCTTTATCTACCGTGGACGTCAGAGGAGAAGTTGAATTGACAAGTTGCCGAAAAAGGTGTGCGCTGCTGCAATTTTCCCAATTAGGCAAATAATTGCACATCGGGGCGAACATTTATATGAGAGGGGGTGTTTATAATGATGATGCGTGTAAGATTCGTGGTGGTAGCCGCCCTCCTGCTCGTATCCTTTACGCTTGGCTGCGTGGAGAGGACGCCACCACCGGTGGCGCCTTCCCCGGCAACATCTCCAGCGACAGGGCTCACAGAGTTGAAAATCGGATGGCAACCGGCGTTCGAGCACGTCGCCGTCCCCATAATCCTGGAGAAGGGCTGGTTGGAAAATGAGCTTGGGGTTCCGGTCAGTGAGATGCTCTTCACGGGCGGCGGCGCCAAGGAGTTTCAGGCGTTCAGAGCTGGCGAAATCGACGTGGCGGTCGGTGGCGTCGCCCCCGCAATCTCGACAATCGCCAACGAATACGAGAAGGGGCATAAGGTCGTGGCGGCGGTCGGCATGGACATCGCAACGCTCTCGATAAGAGCGACGGACGGCGTCCCCGACTTTTACTGGAATTATTCAGACCCTGCAGGTTCGATTTTAAAATTTGAGATGGAGCAAGGCAGACCGATGAAAATAGGCGTCTGGGGCGGTCCCGGTTCCATACAGTGGACAATAATGACGGACTGGCTCCTAGCGCACGGTATAGACCCTGAGCATGACGTCGAGATCAAGACAGGCGGCATCGTTCTAATGGAGTGGCTACGTTCCAAGGTAATAGATGCGGCGGTGATAGGCGCCGAGCTTGACGACCTCATGATTCAACAGGGCTACGGCATCCCCGTCCTCTGGATTTCGAAGGAGTGGGCAGAGCTTAAGGGCTACGAACATTCGCCGTGCTGCGTCGTGACGGTGCGTGGCGACCTCTTGCGGGAGCATCCCGAAGTCGTGAGCGCCGTCGTGAGCGCCTTCATTCGAGCGCAAAGATTCGCCTACGAGCATCCCGACGAGGCTATCGGCATTCTTGATAAACACATGCCTGAGAGCGTGAAGCTGGCGTTTGGCGGCGAAGA
>QMVQ01000015.1 GCA_003661185.1 Candidatus Alkanophagales archaeon
AGCCCTCACGGAAACCACAAATACTCGGGCGAGTGTAAAAATTAATGAAAGTGAGAAAGGCATTGACGATGACGTAAACAGCGAGATGCGCCAGAAACCCGCCTCGCCTTCTCAACCTCTAATTCCCTCCCTCCATACCCGCTTGAAGTCCTCCGAGGTGCCCATGCCCTATATCAGTTACCTCATGTGACCTCCTCCCCTCGCTTACAAGGGGCTTCCAACATGGAAGCTTGCGAGGTTGGGCGTTCACTCGAGCTTCACGCTCTGCCCTCATGCACCTTCGGGACGGTCACGAGCCCCGCATCCCACCCCTCTCGTTAAGGAGCGGGCTACAAGAGAATATGTGTTCAGAGAAGTATTTAAATCTAACCCACCCACCTCCCCTTGCGTATCCCCACGCTTACGCATGGGGTCTTGCAAGCAACAGAAAGATAAAACGTTGCAGAACAACAATGGCTTTTCCCAAAAATAGTTAGCAGAACGGTTAAATGTTAAAGGGGAAACTTGTAGTGAGATGATTATAAGAAGCGTGGAGCTCAGAAATTTCATATCGCACGAGCGCACGAGGGTGCATTTCCCGCTCGGCGTCACTGTCATCGTAGGACCAAATGGTGCGGGTAAAAGCTCGATTCTGGACGCTATGCTTTTCGCTCTTTTCAGGGAACGTGTCCGAGGCGAGCGGCTGGAGGATTTGATACGGCGGGGTGCCGACACCTCACAGGTGAAGCTCACTTTCGATGAGGGTGGCGTCGAATACGTGGTCGAGCGGACGCTGAGCCGTAAGAGCAAAGGTAGGGGCGGTGGCGAGGCACAGTTCCGCCGCTTGGGCGTGGGCGGCAAGCCCGTCGAGGGGCAGCGGGCTGTTTCTGAAGAAATACTTAAAACACTCGGCATGGACAAAGACGAAATACTGAACTCCGTATTTGTGAGGCAGGGAGAAATCGCCGCAATCATCGAGGCTGAGCCTTCAAAGCGCAAAGAGCTCTTCGGAAAGCTACTCGGCTTGGAAAAGCTGGAAAATGCCTACGATGGCATGAAAACCGTCATAGATCATTTTAAAAGCAAGCTCGAAACATATACGGCGCCGCTTGCCGAACTTAAATCTTTAGAAGAGCGTAAGGCGCAGCTCGACAATGAAATAAAAGAGCTTGAGCAGGAAGTGAAGAGGCTTGCGGCGGATTTTAAAGGATGTGAGGGGAGGTTTAAGGCTGCAAAAGCCGCCCTCGACGACGAGGAGGCGAGAAGGAAGAAATATGAGGAGATTAAAAGCGAGCTGCGGGTGCTCGAGGAGCGAGCAGCGCTACTGCATCGGAATACGGAGCAGCTCGCTAAGGAATTAGAAGATGCGGAGACTGCTTCGAGGAGGGCTGAAGCTCTCGAACCCGAAATATCAAAAATTCAGACGCTTGAGAACCTCCTTCTCGCTAAAGCCGCTGCAGATAACTTGCGCACGAAAGAGAAGGCTCTCGCAAAGGAGCTTGAAAAGGTGGAGAAGCTTGCTAAAGAGCTTGAAGCAACTAAAAACGCTTACGAAAAATTTTTAGAGCTTCAAGCAACTCTTGAGAAGAAAGAAGCTGAAAAGAAAAATTTGGAGACGTATCTATTAGAGGAAGGACGCCTGAAATACGAAATTTCATCCTTAGAGGTTCGTATTTCTGAGACGGAGCAGGAACTCAGCAAGTTGGAAGCTTTTGCCGTTGGGGTCTTAGGGGAAATTTCGGCGGAGGCGAAGGGGCGCTTGATTAAAGATTTGGAGACGGAGCGAGTTAGGGCGAGAGATGAAATTTTCTCACTCGAGCGGCGGCGTGGCGAGGCTATTGGTAGAATAGCTGAAATAGAAGAAACCCTAAAGAAAATAGAGGGGGCGAACGAGTGCCCTGTCTGCGGCAGGGAGCTGGACGACGCTCATAAGCAACAGCTTATCAGTAGGCTTAAAGCTGAGAAGTCGAGCTTAGAGGCTCTTGCTCAAGCGTTCTACGACGAAATAGGAGCGTTAAAGGCAGAAATAAAGCAAATAGACAGTAGGATAAAAGAAGTTTCCAGCGTGAATGTCGAGTATATCGAGAAGAGCAGGCGTGAGCTTGAAAGGGCGAAGAAAGAGCTTTCAGCGAAGAATAATAAGCTCATAGAAATAACGCCGATGCTGAAGGCGTTTGAAAACATCGTGAACAGCATAGACAGGCTTAAGGGCGAGCTGGAAGCCCTACATGGCGATTACCAGCAGTATATTGGCGCTTTGAAGGCGCTCGAAGCCGAGCGGGCGGAGGCCGAGGTGAAAAGAGAGCTCGAAGATGTGAAAAACAAGCTTTCTGAAAAGCTTTTTGAGGTTAAAAGGCTCGAATCAGAGCTTGGCTATATGCCTGAGGACCCTGAGATGGAGCTTAGGAAGCTTAGGCTTAAAAAATTAGAATATGATAGGTTTAAGTCCATTGCGGAGCGCATAGAAGAGTTGAAGGCGCGACTTGAGGCCGTTAGAGCGGAGTTAAGGTGCACAACGGAGGAGCACGAGCGGCTAAATGTGAGGCTTGAGGCGCTCGGCTTCAGCGAAGAAGCCTACGAGCTTGCGAGGCAAAAGTTCGAGAAACTTAGAGCCGAGCTTGAGAATCTTAACATCAAGCTGAGGACTGCAAAGAACCGCAAGGAGGACAAAGTCGAGGAGCGCCGCCGCTTATCTGGGAGGATTGAAGAGCTTGTGAGATTGAAGGTGGAGACGGAAGTCATGCGGAAGTTCGTTGGTGATTTGGAAAAAATAAGATGGGCGTTCTCGAAGGACGGCGTGCAGCGGCTGCTCAGGGAGTTTGCGCTCCCGCTAATCTCCGAGCATGCCGGAGAATATCTGGAGAAGTTTAACATCGGCGTTTCTGGCGTGCGGATCGACGAGGATTTCAATATTTACGTGATGACCGCTGTCGGCGAGCTTCCCATAAAGTCCATAAGCGGCGGGCAAAAGGTGGCAGTGGGCATCGCCCTGCGACTCGCCATCGCAAGCGCCCTCGTCGGGAAAGTCTCCACAGTCGTTATGGATGAGCCCACCGCTTTCCTCGACGAAGAGCGGGTCAGAGAACTCGTGGATGCCATGCGCAGCTTCTTCATGGGCGGCGGCGCCTCAATTCCACAGATGATACTTGTATCGCACCACAGAGAGCTTGAGGACGTCGCCGACGAAGTCTACGTCGTCGAGAACGCCGGCGGCATCTCTAAAGTCATGCCGGCAGCGAGGCGAGAATAATGCGTCGTGCGTTACTCTTTACGCTATTGGGCGTAATAGCGGTCATCGTCGCCACATACCTCCTCTTAGGAATGCCGAGGGGGCGGATGGTGAATGTATACAACTGGGAAGACTATTTCGGAGCGACAACTCTCTCGGACTTCGAAAATGAGACGGGTATAAAAGTGAACCTCTACACCTTCGAGGATGAAGATTTCATGGTCTCGGACGTGCGGTCTAATCCCGGGAAGTATGATGTGGCGGTAGCGAGCAACGACGTCGTAGTGGACATGATCGAGATGCGCCTCCTCGAAGAGATAAATCTGGGGAATATTCCGAACTTTAAATTCATTTCAGAAAAGTTCAAAAACCGAGATTACGACCCCAAGAACGAGTATTCGGTGCCATACCTGTGGGGAACTACAGGGATAGCATTTAACAAAAAATACGTGAGCCCCGAAGATGCTAAGAGCTGGGCGATCCTATGGGACGAGCGTTACGCAGGTAGGATAGGAATGTTGAATAATCCAGATGAAGTGATCGGAGCTGCTCTGAAGTGCCTTGGCTACTCCATAAATTCCGAAAATGAAAGCGAGCTTGAGGAGGCAAGGCAGCTCTTGCTAAGGCAAAAAGAGCTGGTCCGTGGTTATTATGACCCCATAACCATAGAGGAGCTTCTCATTTCAGAGGAGTTATGGGTGGCTCACTGCTACAGCGGCAGCGCCATGTATGCCGCCTCAGAAAATGAAAATATAAGCTACGTAATCCCGGAAGAGGGGGCTCCTATCTGGGTGGACAATTTCATCATCCCTGCGGGTGCCCCACATAAGCGCGAGGCTGAGGAGCTCATAAACTTCATACTTAGACCCGATGTCAATACGGAAATCGTGGAATACCAGTTCTACCCGAGCGCCAACGGAGAGGCAATGAAGCTCGTGAGCGAAGAAATCCGTAGCCTTTTGTATCCACCTGAAGATGTCCTGAAGAGGTGTGAATATTTCAAAGAGCTGAGCGAAGAAGCGGTCAGGACGAGAAATAAGATATGGGCGGAGTTGATGCAAGAGTCTTAATTAAGGTGAGCCCATGTTCAAAAGAATCCGCACTAAGATGACTGGTGTATTCCTCGCCGTAACGCTCATACCGACAATAATCGCTGCCTTCCTCGTCATATTACAAACGGAAAGCGCATTGACGGATGATGCGTGCAAGCTGCTCTGCGGAGTTTCTGAAAACGTCAAAGACGACTTGGAGAGGTTCGTCTCGGAAAGAATGAGCGACGTCCATGCATTGGCAAGAGGGGTGGCGTTAGCAGGTGGAAACGCCTCAAAAATCTCAGAGGCGATAAACAGCTTTTATGAAAGCGGCATCTACGACGACGTAACTGTCGTGAATGCGGATGGGAACGTCGTCGCATCAATAAAATACAAGTATGTGGGAGAATGGGCATCCAACAACTGGTTTGTACAGGCAAGAGAGGGGCAGGACGTCATTTCCGACGTATATTTTCTCTTTGGAGAGCCGGTGATATCTTTTTTCTCACCAGTGGTCATGGATGACAAGGTGGTTGCCGTCGTCACAGCTCAGATGAGTATGAAGTATATCTGGGACATTGTGGACGCCGTAAAGGTTGGAGAAAGCGGCTTCGTCTACCTGATAGACAAGAACGGGAGGATAATTTCACATCCTGATAAACAAATGATTTTCAATCGTGCTTATATCGAACATCCAAGCGACGACCACGGATTTTTAACGCAAGACGGGCTCCTCTGCGGATATTCAGCGATGTTCAACGGCTCTTGGATAGTCGTCGCGGCTCAACCCGAAGACGAAGCGCTCGCTATCCTTTTCTCGCTCAAAAGAAGCATTGCCGCTACACTTTCTATCATATCGTTATTTTCGGCGATCGGGGTGTTCCTCCTCGCGAGAGGCATAACAAAACCTATAACTGAACTTACAAGCGGTATTGAAAGTGTCGCTGCCGGCGATTTGAGTTGGAAGGTGGACGTTAGGAGTGAGGACGAACTCGGCACGCTCGCAGCATCCTTTAACAAGATGACTGAAGAGCTGATGCGTGCAAGGGCTGAGATAGAGAGATATGCAAGGGCTCTTGAGGAAAAGGTTGAGGAGAGAACACGGGATTTGAGGCGGGCGTATGAGGAGCTGAAAAGACTTGATGAGGCTAAGACGAGGTTTATAAGCATCGCAGCTCATGAACTGAGGACGCCGCTCACGGTGATTATGGGCTACATGGATGTGCTTAAGGGCGCAGATGGCGAAGCCGTCATGATAAAGGCGATGAAAAATGCCGCGAAAAGGCTGGCGGATGCCATCGACCACATCGTGCTGCTCACGATGCTTGAGTTAGAGGAGTATGAGCTAACCAAAGAGGAGTTAGCGCTCGCAGATATGGTCAAAGAGACTTATGAGAGGTTCAGAGACTTAGCTGAAAAGAAAAACCAAAAAATATCTTTTGAGCTGGAGGACGCTAAGGTAAAAGCAGACAGGGAGGCGATGATGCGAATAATTTACAACTTGCTCTCAAACGCTGTGAAATTTACACCGGATGGCGGTTTGATAAAAATAAGCGTGAAGGAGTGTGACGATACAGTGCTACTCATGGTCGCAGATACCGGCATTGGGATCCCAGATGATGAAAAAGAGAGGATATTCATGCCATTCCATCAAATGGAATATCCCCTGACAAGGTCGCATGGCGGTCTCGGTCTCGGGCTCCCCACAGTGCGGCGGCTCGTAGAGTTACACGGCGGCAAAATCTGGGTTGAGGATAACCCCAAGGGGGGGAGTATATTTTTCGTGGAAATACCTAAGAGTAAATGACTGAATTTTAATTTACGTGCTTTAAATTAGTAAAAACCTATTACGAGGATAAGAACAGGGGTATCAGTATGAAGGTTGGAGTCATAGGCGTGCAGGGGGACGTCGAGGAGCACGTTGTTGCGATGCGAAGAGCTTTGGCGGCGTTCGGACTGCATGGCGAGGTCGTGAGCATACGCCGCTCTGGAATCGTACCAAGCTGCGACGCTCTCGTGATTCCGGGCGGCGAGAGCACGACGCTTTCACGCTTAATGCTCAAGGAGGGCATATTCCCAGAGGTTTTAGAGGCAGCGGAGCGTGATGTTCCCATCCTCGGCACGTGCGCCGGCATGGTTCTCCTCGCAAAGGAAGGCAACGAAGAAGTTGCGAAAACTGGTCAAAAGCTTCTCGGGCTCATAGACGCAAAAGTCGAAAGGAATGCCTTCGGGCGGCAGCGAGAGTCCTTTGAAGTCGCTCTGAGCATTCCCGCCTTCGGACCCGAGCCTTTCAACGCCGTTTTCATCCGAGCGCCGTGCTACGTGAGCGTCGGCGCCGGCGTCGAAGTCTTAGCAAAGCTCGAAGCCGAAAAGACCCTCAAGATAACAAAACGCGAGTGCATCGTCGCTGCCCGCCAAGAAAACGTCGTTGCCGTTGCTTTCCACCCCGAACTCACCAACGACCTCCGCCTCCACCGCTACTTTCTGAGCCTCATTTAATTCCTGAAAGCTTTATGAACCTCGCCCTCCAAAATTCCATCATGGAAATCTCCCCACATATATTCAGGGCTTATGACATTAGGGGAATTTTCGCCAAAGACCTTCCTGTTGAGGTGATGTTAAGGGTGGGGGAGGCTTTCGGCGCATACTTAAAAGAAAAAGGCTACGAGCACACTGTCGTTGGTAACGATGTGCGAGCGACGTCACCGACGCTTGCAAAGGCTTTCATCGCCGGCGCACTCTCCTGCGGCATCAGCGTCACGGACGTCGGAACGGCGTCGTTCGGCGTCGTCGTGTTCTCAGGCTGGTTACTGCGCAAGGATGCCATCGCTTTCATCACAGCATCGCATCTCCCTCCCGAATGGAACGGCGTCAAGCTCTATGACGGCGACGGCATAGGCTACTCCGAAGAAGCGCTTAAAAGAATAAAGGAGCTTGCTTTTGAGGGCGTGAAACCCGCCGTATGGAGTGAAGTCGGTGAATACCATGCGACCTCTTTCATCAACGAGTACGTAGAATATCTCGTCTCGAAATTCGACGTTAGGGGCGTGAGCGTTACTCTCGACTGCGGCAACGGTAGCATGAGCTTGGTGGCGCCCGAGCTTTTCAGAAGGGCGGGCATGAGCACACTCTCGCTCTTTTCGAACGTGGACCCCCGGTTCCCGAATAGACCTGCGGAGCCAGACGAAGAGCACCTCACAGCCCTGAAGAAGCATATAAAGGGAAGTGACTTCGGCGTGGCTTTCGACGGCGACGGCGACCGTGCTGTTATATTTGATGAGCGGGGGCGGTTGCTCACGCCAGACCAGTGCGGCGTGCTCATTGCCAAGGATTTGCTCTCCAGAGGCGGTGAGAAGGTAATCCTGGCGAACGTGGAGTGTTCGATGTTAATCGAACGAGAACTGAAGCCCTTAGGCGCTCGGGTGATAAGAATTCCGGTGGGGCATACGTTCCTGACGCTCGAAGCGAAGCGCAAGAACGCAACCCTCGGCATAGAATCCAGCGGACATTTCGTCATGCCTTCCTACTTGCCGTTCGACGACGCCATGCTTGTGCCTTTGAAACTCGCCGAAATATTGGCGAGGTCAGGTAGGAGGCTCTCAGAGCTCGCTGACGAAGTTCCTAAGCTCCCGAAAGCGAGGGTAGATTTGGAATGTAGCGATGCCACGAAGTTCAAGGTCGTCGAAAGTCTCGCAAGGAAGTTCTCACGGGAATATGGGGAAGAAAGAGTAAGCACGCTTGATGGCGTTCGTGTCGAGCTTGAGGACGGTTGGGCGTTGGTGCGGGCGTCAAACACGTCGCCGCTGATACGAGTAACCATTGAAGCGACGACGCCAGAACGGCTGGAGAAGCTGAAAAAGAAGTTCGTAAGCGCTACAAAAGAGGAAATAAGCGTTGCCGCCACTTGATTGTCGCAACCAGCTCAAAAGCGAAAAACAGAATTTTATGGAGAGGGCTATAAGAGAGTGATGCTGACCGAGGAGCATCGGATGGTGCGGCAAGCCGTCCGGGAAATTGCGCAAAAAGAGATAGAGCCGAGAGCTGCTGAGACCGACAGGAGCGCTAAGTTCCCTTATGAGGCTCTCGAAATACTTAAGGAGCAAGGGGTCCACCTCATACCTCTCCCCGAGGAATACGGGGGCTACGGCAGCGTTCTGATGAGCTGCATTGCCGTAGAAGAGCTTTCTAAGGCGTGCGCCACCCTCGGGCTCTGGCTGCTCGTTCAGGGCTCCGTGACGAGCTGCCTGCGAGCTACCAGAAACGAGAAGACAAAAGATAAGTTCTTCAGAAGAATGACAGAGGGCAAGGTGGGGGCGTTCGTGCTGACAGAGCCCGACGCAGGGAGCGACGTCGCCTCCATGAAGACCGTCGCTCAGAAAGACGGCGACGAATACGTGCTCAACGGCACCAAGTGCTTTATCTCCTGCGGCGGCGTCGCTGACTTCTACGTGACGTTCGCCAAGACGAAGCCGGAGGCGGGGTTGGATGGAATAAGCGCCTTCGTCGTGGAAAGAGATTCCCCAGGCGTCAGCATCGGGAGAATAGACGAGAAAATGGGCTTGCACGGTTCAGCATCCGCCGAAATAGTGTTCAGAGACGCCCGAATCCCCGAAGAATACCTCTTGGCTGGTGATGGCGGGGAGGGCATGCAGCTGGCATTCGCAGCCATTAATCCCACTCGAGTTTACGTGGCAGCGGCGGCGCTCGGCGTCGCTGAGGGCGCCCTTGAATACGCCGCACGCTACGCCAAGGAGCGCACCCAATTCGGACGTCCGATTTCCGAATTTCAAGGCGTGCAGTTCCTGCTTGCGGAAATTGCCATGAGGATAGAGGCATCTCGCTCCTTGCTATATAGGGTCGCCACGATGCTTGATGAGAACAAAGAAGGTGTCCCGGGCTTCGCTGCGTTAACGAAGTGTTTCGTAACCGAGAAGGCGCTCGAAGCTGTCAATTATGCCATGGATATACTCGGCGGGCATGGCTACATGAAGGATCACCCGCTGGAGCGGATGCTGCGGGACGTAAAAGCTTTCCACTTCACCGAGGGCACAAACTACATACAAAGGCTGCATGTGGCGAGAGCGGTGCTTAAAGGCACACTGAGAGATTGATTGCCGGAAATGCTAGCGGTAATCGTCATCGACATGATAAAGGACAACATTTTCGAGGGGGCAAAAAAGATAATTCCACGCATAAAAAAGCTGCTGGAGGTGGCACGAGCGCACAGGATTCCGATAATCTATGCAAATGACAGTTTTTTTCCATTTGACCCGATGTTTGAACGCATAAGACGACATGCAATCCGAGGGACGGCGGGCACGCAGGTCATTGACGAGTTGAAACCCGAGCGTGGGGACATCATCGTGGAGAAGCGGCGTTTCAGCGCATTCTTTAAGACCGACTTGGATCTAACGCTGCGTTGTTTAAATGTGGACACGGTAGCGCTCTGCGGGATAAACACGTGGGCATGCGTGCTTTTCACCGCCGCCGATGCTGTCTCGCTCGATTTCAAATGCATACTCATCGAGGATTGCTGCGCATCGCATAGAAAGGAAATACACGAAAGTATCATTAAGGTCTACAAGGAGTTTCCATTGATTGAAATTCTGAAGTGCGATGAGGTTATACAACGGATGCACGGTGTTGACGCCCACGCAGCGTCAAAAACTTAAATAAACTACGCCGAAATAGTAATGGGCGTGTAGCCTAGCCAGGATATGGCGGCAGCCTCCTAAGCTGCAGGTCGGGGGTTCGAATCCCCCCACGCCCGCTATTTCTTTCTCTGCTCCACCGTAATTATATCACCGACCGCCCGGATGTGCGCAAACGGCACTAAAATGAACTCTCCATCTTTTTTGAAAGCGCTTGTGTCCAGCTCCACCTCCGGCTTCACCACGAGGTCCGTTAGCATTCCAGTCCTTACGTCTGCAATGATGTTCTTAACACGTCCTATCTCGCTGCCGTCTACATCTATGACCTTCATGTCCAGTAACTTTTGCGTGAATATCTTTCGCATGCTTCCTCCTCCATTATTGGATGCATTAACATTATATTCGCAATTTGCTCTTGACCTTTGAAAAAAAGTTTTCGGCAGTTTTAACAAAAAACGCTGGCTCGCCTTTTGTTATTTCTATTTCTTCGCCGCTTTCGATTTCCCGATAGAGTTGCCCATCCATCACGAGTTCTGCATTTTTCTCAAGCAGTTTAAGACGCACCTTGCTGTCAGCGGGCACTACAACGGGACGGGCTGAGAGCGCGAAAGGTGCAAGAGGCACGATAATACAGGCGTCCACTCTGGGGTCGACGATGGGACCGCCGGCGCTCATTGCATATGCTGTGCTCCCGGTGGGCGTTGCGAAGATGACACCGTCAGCCCGCAGTCTCTCAAGCTCGCTGTCGTCGACAAAAATTGCGAAATGCAGGATTTTTGCGGGTCTTGCCGTGAGGACGACAGCCTCGTTCATCGCATACGGCAAACGCTCGCCACCGATGCTCACTGCGAGCCGCTCCCGCCGCTCAACCTCGAAACCTTCCAAGATTTTTAAAACCGTAGCAACAGCATCCTCGGGGGGTATATCCGCAAGAAAGCCCACGCCGCCCATATTGATGCCAACAACAGGTATTGGCGACTCTAATGCGTGTAACGTCCTCAGGAGGGTTCCGTCACCCCCCATGCATATTATAACATCTACGTCCCCAAGCTCGTCTCCCACTCCTTTGATAACTACTTCAACTTCGTCTTTTATTCTGTCCGTTATTTCGTCAAGCAGTCGTAAATCTTCGCTCTCACCTCTACAGACGATTCCTACCTTCCTCGGCTTTATCACCATTACACGAGAACGAATAACTGGGTGCCCTCAGAAAAAACTTTATACATCTGTCCGTGCTTCGCAAGCATCTCAAAACTCTGCAGGTCGTCGTCCATAATCCAGATAAGGTTCGCGGGCTCGCAGCGGCTCGCAGCCTCGTAAACCCACCAAAACATCTGACCGGGACGCAGCAGCCGCGGCTCTATTTTCATGCCTCTGAAATCCAAAATCAGCAGAAAATCGTTTCTTAGCTCGTTTGCCACATCCTCTAAAGCCCTGAGACATGCCGTCGCCCGCTCGTTCAGCGGCGCACCCTCCGGTATCTCCTCCACCCTCTCAGGAGCAATAGTCTTCAGAAATTCTGTTATCGTGTCAACGGTCCTTTGCTGATAATCTTCTGAAGAAGAACACCCTTTGTAATTTATTATAAGGCATTTAGCTCCCCTACTCCGCATCTTCATCATTATCCTGTCAATAACTTCGTCAACCATCCCCGCATCCTTGCAGCGAACGCCCATCTTCAAGCGCTGCCTTTCATGCGCATCGCCAAGCTCGAGCCCCTCCTGCGAAAGCCTCGCATCCAAATCAACCTCTGCCAAGCTCTTCCACTCAATTTCCTCCATATTACCCCTCCTTTTTCTTCCTTTACCATTTTTATTTAAAAATTTGTGGGTGAGGTATGCATCATTTCGGCACGTATCATATTTAGGGCGATGACGAAAAAAGAAACATGCATACTGGGCTGATGGAGAGCCCCAGCGTCAAAGAGGCTTTGCTTTACGAGCGTGCCGGCGACGCCGTTCGTTGCGGCGTTTGCGAGAGACGATGCGTGATTTTCGAAGGCGGAAAAGGGGCGTGTGGCACGAGGATGAACGTCGGCGGCAAGTTGTTTACGCTCGTTTACGGCGACTTAAACGCTTTAGAAAGCCGTCCCATCGAGATAAAGCCTTTTTTCCACTTCTGGCCGGGCTCTTCGGCGCTGACGTTCTCGACTTGGAGCTGTAATTTCAAATGTCCGTGGTGTCAGAACTGGCGCCTCAGCAAGACGCCGCCCGAGCTTTCGAGAGTGAACTTCGTGCCGGCGGAGCGCGTCGTCGAGCTTGCAAGGCGCCACGGCGACCACGGGCTTTGCGTGAGCTTCACCGAGCCCACACTTCTTTTCGAGTTCTCGCTCGACTGCTTCACGCTCGCAAGACGGCACCGCCTTTACAACACCTTCGTGAGCAACGGATATATGACCGCTGAAGCGCTTAAGCAGCTGCGAGCTGCGGGGCTTGACGCCATTAAAATAGACGTGAAAGGCGACGCCGAAGTTTACGAGAAGCTCTGCGGCGGCGTCAGTGTCGAGAAGGTCTGGCGGAACGCAAGAACGGCGAAGCGGCTCGGCATGCACGTTGAAATCGTCAACCTCGTTATAACGGGCGTGAACGACAACGAAGCTTGTTTGCGGGAGATTATTGAAAGACATTTGAAGGAACTTGGCGAGCTAACGCCGCTGCATTTCACCCGCTACCATCCTGCTTACAAATTCAATAACCCCACAACAAGCGTCGAAACGCTGGAGCGAGCCTGTAAGCTTGCGAAGCGGCTCGGCGTCGCTTACGTTTACATAGGAAACGTCCCCGGACACGAATACGAAAACACCTACTGCCACGAGTGCGAGCGGCTCCTCATTAAACGTTATTCGTATTCAGTGCTGCGTTATGAAGTCACGAACGAAAAGCGATGCCCGAACTGCGGCGTTGAGGTCCCAATCGTCGGACATTACGTTAAGAAGTCGCTGAGACTTTTTTAGCGAAAGGTGCTAAAAAGGAATTGCGAAGAAATGCAGAACACCCAAAATGAGGGGGCGTGTTTGCTACGAAGCCGCAAAGGGACGATCGTGGTTAAGGTTAAGAATCGTCTTGTATCGGCTCAGCCTCCAGCTGCAGAATCTCCTCCCAGAGTTTCAGCGTCTCCAGAGCCTCCTCCTCGTCTATGACTTCGATGGCGAAGCCGGCGTGCACAATCACGTATTGCCCGACGGCGACGTCCACGAGCGTGACATTCACGTCCCGCTTGACGCCGCCGAAATCTACTTTCGCACGGTCGCCGTGAACCTCAAGCACCTTTGCGGGAATCGCTAAGCACATAGAAGTCGTTTTTATCATGCATCTAAATATTTTTTTGTGAATTGGTGGAGGTGAGCGGGGCGAATAATTGCCCTTGCACAAAGAGCCATGCGGATAACAGGAGTGAAGCTTAAGGAAAGGATGAGCGTAGATGAGCTCGTCCGTGAATTACGGGGCTGCGCCTTCGGCGCTCGTCGTCTCGCAGTCGCAGTGGACATCTACGAGGAGATGCTGGAGCGAGACGCCGTGAAATTCTTAGGCTTAGCAGGTGCTCTTGTTCCAGCAGGGCTGCGAGGCGTGATTGCGGGGATGTTGCGGGAGGGCTTTGTGGACGTGCTTGTGACCACCGGCGCAAACATAGTGCACGACATCATCGAGGCGCTCGGCGGGCGTCATTACCTCATGACGCTCGATGTTGATAGCATTGACGACAACGCACTCCGCACGCAAGGCGCAAACCGAATATATGACGTGCTCGTGCGTGACGAGGACTTCGTGCGGCTTGAGGAGTTCGTACGTGGCGTTCTTGAAGAGCTTGCGGCTAATGGCAGGTTAAAAAAGCCGATTAGTATAAAGGAGCTGCTGACGGCGTTCGGCGAGAGGCTTGACGACGAAAATTCGATTTTGAGGACTGCGGTTGAAAATGGCGTTCCAGTATTTTGTCCGGCGTTTGCGGACTCCATGCTTGGGCTGCACGCCTCGCTCTTCAGGCAAACGTCGCCGCTCGTCATAGATGCAATTGTGGACATGCACGAGCTCATCAACCTCTGCTACGACGCCAAGCTTGCGGGCGTCATCATCCTTGGCGGCGGCGTTCCCAAAAACTTCATTTTCCAAGCGATGCTGCTCTCCCCGAAGGGCGGCTACGACTACGTCATCCAAATTACGACGGACACGCCGCACGCCGGTGGGCTCAGTGGCGCTACGCCTGATGAAGCTAAATCCTGGGGCAAGGTGAAGAGTGGTGCAAAGAGCGTCGTCGTGTATTCTGACGCCACCATCGCTCTGCCCATAATAATAGCTGCTCTTAAAGAGCGAAGACGTAAAGATGAGCAAAGGGTGTGGAGACATGAGTGAGGAGCTTTTCGAGCGGGCGAAGAAGTTGTTGGAAGAGCCTGAAAAGACGGTGTCGCAAGTCTTTAAGGCGGCGGAGGAGACGCTCGGAACCGTCCCTTTCATTTTGGAGGAAATGGCAAGACGCCCCGAGGTCATGGTTCCGAACATCATAGGCGACCTCTTTGCACTGCGTCCGAAGGCGCTAGATGCGAAGACTGCGGAGTTCGTCGCTCTTGCGGCGGCAGCAGCACTGAGGGCGGAAGGGTGCATCGGCGTGCATATCGATGCCGCTTTGAAGTGCGGCGCCACTGAGGATGAAATTTTTGACGTTTTAATGATAAGTGGGGTCATGGGCAAGACTGCAGTCCTCACAACCGCTTTGCGAAAATTTAAGGAGAAAAGAGAAGAAGCTTGTGAGAAATAGAGAAGGGGAGCGTGTTGCAGCAGTGGCAAAGGAGCGGCTCTCAAGAGATGAGGAGCAACTTTCAAAGCTTCTAAGAGGGGTAGAGGAGGTAGTAACGGAGGAGGAGCTGCGGGCGGCGTTGGAGGATGCTCGCCGCAGGACCGCTTACGTGGGCTACGAGCCGAGCGGGAGCATCCACCTTGGACACATGATTACGGCGTTGAAGCTTGCGGAGTTCCAGCGGCTGGGATTTAAGGCGGTCGTGCTGCTTGCCGACCTCCATGCGCACCTCAACGAAAAGGGCAGCCTTGAGGTGGTGGGGAAAATAGCCGAGCGCAACAAGGAGTGCTTCCGGGCGCTGCTCGGCAACGTTAAAGTCGTGCTCGGCTCGTCGTTCCAGCTCAATGCTGATTATATACGGGACGTGCTGCGGCTCGCCACGCTCACGACGCTGAGCCGGGCAAGGCGGAGCATGGACGAGATTTCGAGGAGCGTGGAGAACCCGAAGGTCTCGCAGATGATATATCCACTGATGCAAGCCATGGACATCGCATATCTCGATGCGGACGTCGCCATTGGCGGGATTGACCAGCGCAAGATTCACATGCTCGCACGAGAAAGCTTGCCGAAGCTCGGGTTCAAGGCGCCGGTCTGCGTGCACCTTCCGCTTATCCTCGGGCTCGACGGCGAGAAAATGTCGTCGTCAAAGGGCAATTTCATCGCCATAGACGACGATGAGGCGACAATCGCAGCTAAAATCAGAAAGGCGGTTTGCCCGCCGAAAGCCACCGAGAACAACCCCGTCCTCCAGCTCTACGAGCTTCTAATCTTCCCAGTTTTCGAGACCGTGGAAATCGAAAGGGACGCAAAATACGGCGGCGACGTCTCCTACGAGAGCTTCCACGAACTCGAAAAAGATTACGTGGAGGGCGAACTGCACCCCCTCGACCTCAAGCTCAACGCCGCAAGATATGTGAATAAGCTAATAGAGCCTGCGAGGCAGAAACTGAAAAGGTGACTGTGGTTAAAACCTCGAGCGGCGCCATGATAATAGGGATAGTGATGTGCAGGGTGTTCGAGGAGGAAATTGCGCATCTCATCGCCTCTGACCCGGAGGTGAGCACGGTTTACGTGATATGCGATGAAGAATCCAGGGATATAGAAAGGGCGTTAAATGAGCGAGGGGTGATGGTGAAAACGG
>QMVQ01000016.1 GCA_003661185.1 Candidatus Alkanophagales archaeon
CTTCCCCGAAGCCGTCTGAATATAAGCTAGGATCTTAACTCGAAAGGCGGCGGCACCTTATTCCTCTCAAACACCTTCAACTCCTCCACAATCCCCCTTACACTATGCATAAAAAAGTTTCCCGTATTTGTAATCTTATGTGGCCGCCTCCCTAAATTAACCATGTGAGATTTAAGTAGCTAAAATACTGCTCGTTCATAGCTGCAAGTGCAGCTTTTGTGCATCCGCAAATGCGTGCAGAACAAAGCTTGCCCGTAACATTTAACAGGATTCCAGCAACACTTAGGAAAATGAGGCTTGACGAGCTTCTCGTAGCTAACTCGTACGTGTCGTCGAGAAGTAGGGCGAAATTCCTGATAAAAGCGGGTTACGTCGTCGTTAATGAGAAAATCGTAAGGAAGCCGTCATATATCGTGAAGGGCGATGAAGAGGTGAAAGTTCTCGTAGAAGACCGTCCTCTGGGCTACTGGAAGCTAAAGAAAATTCAGGAAAGTGTTGAGATAATAAAAAAGGGGGATGTGGTTCTCGACCTCGGTTCGAGCGCAGGCGGCTTCCTTATTTTCGCTTCGGAACTCGCTGACGAGGTCATAGGCATAGAGATAAGCGAGGGCTTCAGAGAAAAGCTCACGAAAATAAGCGAAGAGCGTGGAAACGTCAAGGTGATATTCGAGAACGTTTTTGACGTGCCACCAAAGGAGATTCCGGAGCTCGACGTTATTTTGGACGATTTGACTGTTGAGCCTGAAATCTCGATAAAAGCGTTACTGAGGTTTCTGGGGCGGCTTAAGCCGGAGGGTAGGGCGCTTTGCGTGCTTAAAGGCGTGGGTGCCGCTGAGACGCAACGGTGGCTCGCAGAGCTTGAGCGACAAGGGCTGAAACTCCTAAAGGTTATTCCTTCCACAAAAAAAGAAATCTACGTCGTCTGTGAGAAGCAAGCAATGCCTGAAAAGCAAAAGACAAACAAGTAAGTATTCTCGTGAGAAACAGCAACCCTGCCACGCACGCGCGAGGACGTAATAATCCTCCTTTTTTAGTGATGGAAAAAATGAAAGGAGGTTAAAGAGTAATTTCCAAGACGTCCTGGGTCGCAGAGCCGTCGTCGAGCTTTGCTGCAACTACAATTACATATTTCCCACTGCTGAGGAGGTTTATGCTTTTGTTTGCACCGGGAGTAAGCGTGCCTCTGCGGACGAGCCGGGAATCCGTGAATACTTCGTATTTCGCTCTTGCTACCCCCGCATCGGCGACGTTCAACGTGAAGCTGTCGTCAAAGACGTCAATGTTGCCGATTTCGACGCTCAGCTCGTCGCCGTCTTCGTCGCCAGTCGCCACAGTCTCGCCGTCGGGGTCAGGCGGGGTTACGCCGTGCCAGAACGGGAAAATTAGCCTGCTGTTGTCAGCCACTGCAGTCGTCTCAATCTCTCCCGGCTTGGCGCTCGCAAAAAGTGACGCCGCCGCGAAAAGCACGACAACAACCAATATCCCAGCAATAATGCGTATTCTACGTTTTTCCATCCACATCACATCCTTGACACGCCAGCTATCATGATGAAGGTTACACAGATATTTATTTCTTCTGCACGTCTAACGCCGATTTTAGCATCATGACAATTTACCGTTAAAATATCAGCAGCCGCTGCGGCGGCAAGGACAGCATTGAAGAATTTAATAGCAAAAATCACAGGCGCGCTGTTGCTCAATTTTCATCTTGCGCCTCTTCAACATCTTCGCTACGCTCAACGATGACGGTTAAGCCCTCTCTGCCCACTATTTTGACTTTTTCTCCCCTCTTAATGTTTCCGGTCTTAGAGCGGGCGTTCCAGAGCTCGCCTCGTATCCTGACGAAGCCGCCGTCCTCGTTGATGTCAGTCTCAGCTTTTGTGACCTTGCCGATGAGTTCTTCTGCGCCGACAGCCACTTTTTTCCGCCTCGTCTTGAGCACGACGCCGAGGGCGAACACGAAGAACGCTGCAGATGAGACTACAACGGCAATCACTGCATATTTGAACTCGGCGAACCACGACGGCGCTTTTATGAGAAAAGGCTCATTTGGTAGGAAGAGAGCTCCGAGAACAAGGCAAATGACTCCTCCAACCGTCAGCACGCCGAAGGTGGGCGTCAGCGCCTCTGCCACGAAAAGCACGACGGCGACGACGATCAGAACGGCGGCGAAAATATTTACGTCGAACATGCCCATCCCGTATAATGCCAAGACTAAGCAAACCGCCCCTACTACCTCCGCGCCATAACCGGGGGTCATGAAGCCGAATACTAAGCCATAGATGCCCACGAGGAAGAGGATGAACGCAATAAGCGGGTCGCTGAGGACTTGCAACAGCTGAGACTTCACGCTTTTCTTTTTGAAGCGTAGCGTCGCGTCTTTTGTGTTCAATGTGGTCGTTCCGGCGGCGGTCTCCACTTCCCATCCGTCTATTTTTTCTAAAAGCTCCCGCTCATCCTCTGCGGTTAGGTCGATAATGCCGTTGCGCAGCGCCTCGTCCTCGCCGAGAACTGCGTTTTCCGTCACGAAGAGGCGAGCTTGTGTCTCGTTCCTGCCACGACTGCGGGCTATGCTTCCGATATGCCCTGCAAAGAACTTAATAGTCTTCTCATCGGCGGTCTTGACGCCCTCAAAAGTCATGGCAACAGGCATCGCCGCCCCTACGGTCGTCCCGGGCGACATCGCTGCGACGCTCCCGGAAAGGAGGATAAAAGAGCCGGCGGATGCCGCAATCGCACCGCTTGGTGTTACGTAGGTTATCACGGGCATCCTTGCGTTGAGAATTGCCTCTGCAATCTTAAGGGTAGCGTCCACAAGCCCGCCGGGCGTGTCTATTTCCACGAGAACAGCCTCGTAGCCCGCAAGCTTAGCTTCCTTTATGGCATCTGCCACCTCGAGCGCCGCCCCCTCGGTTACCATCCCGTTTATTTTTATCACATAAACTTCATTGTCGGCGGTTGCGGACGCCTGCACGGCGGCGAAGCAGCAAAACAGAATAAGAAAGAAAAGTAGAGCCGAAAGCAAAAGTGCTGGCGGGGATTTGTTCTCTTGCATTTTAAACACCATCGTCTTTATTAGAGGGGGGAAAAGAAAAATTTAAGGTTTTGCAACGTGGGTGGGAGTCGTGCAGGAGCCCTTGAAATACAGCAGCGGTTGTAATAGCATAGATATGTTGTTGGGCGGTGGCTTCGAGGCCGGGACGGTAACACAGCTCTACGGCGAAGCCGGCAGCGGCAAGACGAACATATGCCTACAGCTCGCCATAGAATGCGTAAAGAGCGGCAAGAAGGTCATATACATAGACAGCGAGGGCTTTTCGCCGGAGCGGTTCATGCAAATTGCCGGGGAGGATGCGAAGAAGATCGCAAAGAACATAATCATATTCGAGCCTTTGAACTTCGAGCAGCAAGCCGCCGCAATCAAAGAAGTGGACGGGCTGATGTCAAGCATCGGCGAGAAGGTCGGCGTGATAATCTTAGATTCAGCAACACTCTTTTACAGAGTCGAGCTCGACGACGAGCGTAGTGTTTCCCTGAAAAGGGAGCTGGCTAACCAGATTGCGCACCTGCTGGAAATTGCCCGAAAGCATGAGGTTGCGGTGGTAATCACCAATCAAGTTTACATGGACATCAACGGCGGCGAGCTCCGCCCCTCTGGCGGTTACGCTCTCGAACACCTCTCTAAAATAATCGTCCAGCTTGAAAAGGTCAAAAATGGCGTGAGAAGGGCGACCATAAAAAAACATAGGTCAATGCCCGAGGGCGCTTCCTGCGAGTTCGTTATCACCAACGACGGCGTCAGAGGCTTAGAATGATTTTAGGATGTTGCTGCTAATCCGCCTCTTTTCATGGAGCAGGGGAGGTGGGAAAGAGTATTTATAGCTTACGTTCTATGAATATATGACGAAGCTGTGGGTATACCTGCGGTCAGGGGCGTCGTGACCCGCCCGGCCGGAGGGGAGCGCCGCAGCAATCGGCACATTCCCCAACCTCGTCCGGCGGATGCCCTCAATGGAGGGTGGAGGTCACACCTTGTTGCTCTAAACCCCTCCCTCTTAATTCAATAAAAGTAAAGGATGCGTGCTACGTAGTGTTTAAATCCCATATTGGTCTACTTTGTGGTGAGCTGAGTGGAGAAGACCTCGATGTCGAGGCGTTCGGCGGCGGCACGGCGAGCTCACTAAGTCTCAAAAAAGCCGCAGAGCGGGTCTTCTGCAAACACATCGCCGTGACGGACAAGCGCACGAGCTCTGCATCCGCCGCAGATGTCCTTGTGTTTGCACGTCCCACACCGCCCCTCCACGTCTCGCTGCCTTAACCTTTCTAAAACTTCAGAGCGCCAGAGCGTTTTTAACGACGTCTCCCGCACTTCCCCGACGCTGACGTCAAGCAGCGGGCATGGAGTTACGGCGCCGTCCGGCTTCACGCAGAGCATTGCAACGCCCGCACGGCAGCCCGGCGCCTCTTTGAAGAAGAACTCTGGAACAAACCTCCCCTCTTCAAACTTCCGACGCAGCAGCACCCAGTATTGGCACGCTTGTGTCGTGCAGATTTCGAGGCGTTGGCGGCGCTCTTGCTCCTTGTAAAGGTGGTAGAGGCTTCGAACATACTGTTCCTCGTCCAACTCTGCATCAAAAAACTGTTCCTGCCCCCTGCCGAGCGCAACGTAGTGAAAGATTCTACACTGCCTCGCTCCCAGCTCCTCGCAGAGGTCTAAGATTTGAGGAAGTTCCGCAAGGTTTTCTGCGGAAATGCAGGGATCGATGACGAGTTCGAGCCCCACCCGCTTGGCATGCTTCGCAGCTTGCAGCGCAGCTTCAAATGCGCCCTTGCCTCGAATTTCGTCGTGCGTTTCCCGGATGCCGTCTATGGGGATTATGACTTCTTCGAGCCCTGCTCGTTTAAGCCGCATTGCAGTGTCTTTGTCAAGCAGCACGCCGTTCGTCGCCAGCGATAGCGAGAGCGAAAGCTTGCTGCCGTAGGATATAATTTCGAAAATATCTTTTCGCATTAGAGGCTCACCGCCGCCGAGCGTTACCCTCGTCTTCCCGAACGTCCTTCTTATATCTTCAAGGAGGGAAAACCCCTCCTCGGTGCTGAGTTCTGAGGGCATCCGCTCGCCCGACGAGAAGTAGCAATGCTTGCACCGTAAATTACATGCTCTCGTCACGTTCCAGTTCACGTAGACGTTTTTCGGCACGTTCTTAGGCACGCCCGCGATAGTCTCCACCACCTACGCCTTTAGGAAGCAAACAGGGTCTTCGGCGAGCGGGTCGCTGGAGACGGCGAACGCCCGTGAGCGGCAGCCACCGCACGAAAAGCGATGCTTGCAGCCGCCGCACATACCTTTGATCTCTCTATTTCTGAACTTTTTGAAGAGCGCTGCCTTTTCGATGATTTCCGTGAAGCGTTCGCTGCGAACGTTTCCAACCTTTAGAGGGAGATATGCGCAAGGGGCGACGTCGCCGTTCGGGAAGATGTGGAACCGTGTGATGCCGGCGGTGCACCCCACGAACTTATGGTCGGCGCCGCGCAAGCCCTCCGCCTCAAGGAACGCCCAGAACTGCGGCATGCAAATGGGCTTCAGCCAGACTTTCGTTTTCGCCTGTTGCTCCAGCACGAGCTTGAAAAACCGCTCCATCTCCTCCGCAGAAAGGCAAGCGTCCGAAATTTGGCGACCACGCCCTACAGCGATTAATGCCACTAAATAAATGCGGTCCACTTGCAAACGGTCAGCAAGGTCTATAATCCTTGGAATCTCTCCTAAGTTTATTCTGGAGACCGTGGTCAAGAACTGCACCCTGAGTCCCACCTTTTTACAAGCGTTAACGCCACGCATCATCGCCTCAAACGCCCCTTTTACGCCTCTGAATTCGTCATGAGCAGCGCCGATGCCGTCTATGCTTATTGCCGCCCTGTAAAGCCCTGCTTTCTTCAGGCGGCTCGCAACGTCCTCGTCGATCAAAGTGCCGTTTGTCGCCATCACGACCTGCATGTCGTAAGAGGCAGCGTATTCTACAAGCTCGAAGATGTCTCTCCGCACGAGCGGCTCGCCGCCCGTGAACGCAAACTTCACAGCTCCGAGTTTTGTGGCGTCCTCTATTAGCGAAAGTCCCTCCTCTGTGCTCAGCTCTACCGTTTCAGCCTCGCTTATCGAGCAGTGCATACAATCAAGATTGCAACCCTTCGTCACCGCCCAAACGACTTCGCCCGGCTGGTAGCTGAAACAACCAAGCCCCACAGTGTCGTTCGCAAAGAAATCTTCATCATGCTCTCTGAGCCACGCTTTGAACGCTTCCATCTCAACCCTTTCGTCTTAACCAATCAAATATTTTTCTAACAACAGTTAGAGATATACCCATTTGCAGAGTCTTTTTTCGACCTTTTCGAGGACCATGTAAAGGGCGAAGCCGAGCGCCGCCATCGTGAGTATCGCCGCATACATTTCAGCGAAGTCCATACGGCTCCAACAGTCGAGAATGAGGTAACCAAGCCCTTTGCTCGTCGCTATGGATTCTACGAAGAACAAGACAGCGATGGAAGTGCCGACGCTTATCCTAAGTGCGGTCATGACCTTTGGGAGGCATGCTGGAAAGATGACGTGCTTGTAAACATCCATCTTGCTCGCTCCTAAAGAGCGGAGCGAGTAAATGTAATATTTGCTGATGCTTTTAGAGGCGTCCCTCGTCGTCACCAGCATCTGGAAGAACACTATCATCGCAATCATGAAGACCTTAGATGCCTCGCCGATGCCGAAAATCATGATTATCAGGGGTAGTAGCACGATATGCGGAATCGGATAAAGCAGATAGACTATAGGGGAAAGAAAGCGGTCAACTTGTTCTTCCTTGCTGAGGAGTCCGAGCGGGACCGCAAGCGAGAGCGCAAGCGAGAGGGCGTAAAGAACACGAAGCGTGCTCGCAAGCAGGTGCACAAGCAAGGCGTCTCTCATTTCGAGAAGCGAGACGCAAACCTCCCGCGGTGAGGGCAAAGCTATCGAGTTCAAAAGTAAGGAGACAAGCTCCCAGATTGCAAGAAGGGCAACAACGGCAATTAGCCCTCCAAAACGTCTCGCAATATCCCCCGAACTTCTCTGCATTTCTCAAAAAAATCCTCTGCACTCCTATATAACGGGTCGCCCGCTCTCGGATTCCCCAGAATCTTAACGACCTCAGCCGGTCTTTGGCTCAACACCACAATTTTCCTTCCGAGAAACACCGCCTCCTCGATGTTGTGCGTGACGAGCACGAAGGTTACGCCGGAATGCCAGAGCTTAAGCATGAAATTCTGCATACTCTCCCTTGTCAGGGCATCTAACGACGAAAACGGCTCGTCACAAAGCAAAATTTTCGGGCGTAGGGCGAGCGCCCTCGCAATCGCAACCCGCTGTTGCATACCGCCGGAAAGTTGTCTTGGGTAGTGGCGCTCGAAGCTTGCGAGCCCGAGCCTGCGCAGCAGCTCTTTTACGAAGCTTCCGTCCTCGCAGCCCCTTAGTTTTAAACCGAGGGCGACGTTCTCGTAAACGGTTTTCCATGGGAAAAGTCCGTAGTCTTGCAAAATTAATGCCGTTTCCCGACGTGGTCTCGTGATTCGCTCGCCGTTTACCCAAACTTCACCGGCAGTCGGCTTCAAAAGCCCTGCGAGGATAAGGAGGAGCGTGGTCTTCCCGCAGCCCGAAGGTCCGATTATCGAGCACGTCTCGCCTTCACGGACGGAAAAGCTCACCTCACGTAACGCCTCGGTCCCATCCTCATAGACCTTTTTCAGCCTTATGACCTCCAGCATTTGCGGCTATGCCATCCACACGCAGTTCTCGAACGCTATTTCTTCCTCCACGAGCTCTTTGCTGCGTGCCCACTCCAACACTTCCTCAAAGTTCTTTCTAAACTCCTCGGGATACGGCTGCGGCATAGGGAACGTCGGCACGGAATATTCAGCTACGACCTCCTCGGGAATCTTCGCAACCTCCACCGCCAGCTCCTTGTAAGCTTCGGGGTTCGTGTTTATCCTCTCAACAGCCTCCTCGTAAGCGTTTATGAATCTCCTCACAGTTTCTTGGCTCTCGCTCACGAAGTCGCCACGGAAAACGGTCACGGTGAAGCTTAGGTTTCCGCCGAACATGTTTTCAGAGGCTACCAGCGTCGCTCCTTGGCTCATCGCATACCTCGCAAGGATGTCCGGAAGTGTTGCTGCGTCCACCTCGCCACTTATTAGCATCTGCACCCGCTCCGGCATACGCTTGATCTCAACTCGCTCTGCATCGACGCCCGCAAGCATCTTGTCCGTCACAAAATCAATAATTGTGTTGCTTGAGATGGCTATAGCCTTCCCCTCTAAGTCCTCGACCGTTTTTATGTCAGAGCCTGGACTGGCGACGATGCAGAAGCCGCCAAGCTCTGGGTCCTTGCCCATTTCAACACCGACAATTCTGATATCATAGCCCGCCGCTCGCATTAAAATCACCGCAACAGGGTCGCTTATCGAGGCGTCTATCTCATTTGCAATTAAGGCGGCGTCACGGTCAAAGGCACTGCGAAAAGGCACAAGCTCGACACTCAGCCCATACTTCTCGAAAATCCCCTCCTCCTTTGCGACGAAAAGCGGCAGAACGTCGTCGTCAGGCAGCGTCCCCACTCGTATCGTGGCTGGGGGCGTATGTGTTGTCACGGGGGCACGATAAAACACGTAGATGTAGGCAGTGGCAACTACAACTGCTATGACTATGACCCCGGCAACTACCATGCTTTTGCGCATCCTGCATCCCCCTTTTAGTTACGGCATGCGCCTGTGAACTCCTCCACCCTAGGAGCTTCTCCGACCGTGCCTTCACAGCGTCGGGGGACTCCAGCACGGAACCCCTTTACAGAGACCTCGGTCCCAGAGGCGTCCCCGACGAAGAAATGTGTCACCAAAAGCATATATAATTTGCGGGCTTTCACCCTCCCTTTCGGAAGGGGACTTCTCGCCCGCATTGGTTAAAAATTTGCCTCGGAGCTGGCGCTGCAGGGGATAAGACGAGCGAGCAGGTGGCACTAACGATGTGCTTTTGGGAGTGGTTGCTGTGTCTTGCTCGCCCCGGCAATACATTCGAAGAGGACCAGGGGGCGGTGAAAAATAGAAAGCTTTTTAAGCAACCCTTGAAGACCCACCTACTTGATGGAAGCAACCCTCCTGGTGCTTGCGGGTTTTGCAGTGTTGTTCGCACTGGGAGTTCTGCTCACTAAGGACAATTTCTATGCCGTGGTATTCATGTCTGCGACGATGGTTCTCATAGCGGGCATCTACGCAATCTTCCAGCTCCAGATGGTCTCCATACTGATAATATTCATATTTGTCGGCGCCATTGGGATGGTGACTGTGGTCTTGGCTGCAACATACCGGCGTGAGCCTGAGAGGCAGTTTTCGCCGTACTGGGCGGTCTTTACCGTCGTAACAGCATTTTTAGCGGCTTATTACCTCCTGATGCGTAGTGTCCCGCTCGGCACAGCAAGGGGCTTCGAGTTGGTGCTGACGTCTGATCTTGTTCTTTTGATTACTTCTATGGTGACGCTCATAATACTCGTAGCGTTGTCCGCCCTAAGGTTAACGGGGGGTGTTAGTAGTTGATATATGTGCTTGCGCTCGTGATTTTGCTGATTGCATACCTTGCGGCAGTCTCCAGCAAGGATTTGGTAAGGCTTTTGATCTCGTTGGAGTTGATGTTCGGCGCTGTTTTCCTCACGCTCATTCCGCTGTTTTCAACGGCTTTCGAAACGGCGCTTGGCATCGCAATAATCACAATCTTCGTCAGCAGCTGCGAGCTTTTGATTCTGATTGCGGCGCTCATCCTCTTCGACAAGGAGAAGAAGAACGTTTTGGTGGATTCCGTGGTTGTGGGAGGTGAGGAGCGATGACCGAGCCTTTGTTGCTGTTCTTACTCGTCCCGCTGGTCGTAACGTTCTTAGCGCCGCTGCTCTCGCCGAAAGCTGCCTCCTATCTAACGGCGCTTGCTTTCGCAGTCCCGTTCCTCGGCACACTCTATTTGCTTTTCAGCGGCGGCGTCGCCGACGTCACGCTGATGCGGCTTCCTGTGCCGATAGGGCGGCTCTTCCTCTTTTCAGACCCGATAACTGCGGTGTTCTCGCTTTCTATTTGCGTGGTTTCGGCGATGGTTGCGCTATATGCGCTTCCTTACATGGAGCACCGCTTTAAAGAGATGGGGCTTGATGCCCGCAGCGAGTTCAGAAAATACATCTTCATCTATGACCTTTACGCAGTTTCGATGCTTTGGCTTGTCCATTGCGGGAATCTGCTGCTGCTCTACGTGTTCCTTGAAATCATGCTGATTACTGCATTCCTGCTGATTTTTCTTTACGGTTACGGGAAGAGGCAGTGGGTCGGGCTTCTCTACCTTATTTGGTGCCTGATTGCAGGCGTTCTGACGCTGGTCGGCTTTTTGATAATTGCGTTGGAGAGCGGGACGCTGGCGCTTGACGAGCTGATGTATTTCCATCGAATCAGCACGCTGGCGTGGTCGTTCGTATTCTTTGGCATGGTCATCGAGCTTCCGGGCTTGGGACCTCACATCTGGCTGCCGTGGGCGCACGCAGAGGCGCCGACGCCGGTCAGCGCCATGCTTAGCCCCTTGACGGTCGGGCTTGCGGGTTACGTGCTACTGAGGCTCTCGCTCGTGGACCCCAACTTTTTTGCCACGTATCGGGCACCAATCTTCGCATACGCAGCGCTCACCAGCATTTATGCGGGTTTTGCGGTCTTTATCCAGAAGGACTTCAAGCGACTGCTTGCGTATTCAACGGTCTCGCAGATGGGCTATATTCTCATAGCGTTGTGCGTCGGCGGCGTCTTCGGCACGATGGGCGTCGCCATTCAATACATGTCGCACGCCTTCGGCAAGTCCATCTTATTTATGTGTGCCGGCGGCTTGATTACGCTCTACGGACTGCGAGACGTCGAGAAAATGGGCGGCTTACACGACTACGTTCCTGAAATTTCGAATGCCGCCGTCATAGGTTTCATGAACCTTGCTGGTATTCTGACGGTCGGCATGCTCGGCGAGTTTTTCATCCTCAGGGGCGCCGTCGAAGCCTTCGGCTTCAACCTCACTTACATCCTTCCCATAGTCTTCATTTTCATCCTCTCAGGCTGGTATGGCTTTTATACCATCCGGAGGGTTTTCTACGGAAGACCAAAATCCAAGCTGGAGAGTAAAAGTATTAACGGATACCTTTACGTCCCACTGTTCATAATAGGGATTCTTTCCGTCCTCTTCTTGTTTCCGCCGCTTTCGTCGTCGCTGGTCGGCAGTCTTTATAAAGTGGTGAGTGCGCTCGTGGGAGGTGGTGCGTTGTGAACGTCAGCTACATTTTTCTCGCTTTGTTCCTAGCGCCAGTCGTAAGCAGCGTTCCAATCGCATTGGCTTACCGACGAAGGGGGCTTGTGGAGAAGCTTCCTCCACTCTCAGCCTTCGGCATCTTCGTTTCACTCATCTGCAGCATTATGCTCCTTCACTTCCCTGACCGGACGTTCAGCTACCCATGGCTTCCGCAGCTTGGCATAGATTTCGTGCTTCGCACCGACTACCTAAGTAGCCTTATGGGTGTCGTCACAGCGCTCATCGCCTTCATCATTGCGGTTTACGGGCTTGACTACATGAAAGGGGATTACAGGCTGCCGTGGTATTGGTTCTTTTTCAACCTTTTCACAGCTTCTATGCTCCTCGTCGTTTACAGCGATAACCTGTTCCTGCTATTCGTCGGCTGGGAAGGGCTCGGCATCGCCTCGTGGGGGCTGATTGGACACTGGTATCGGGACGATGACGATATAACGTTCGTCGGCGTGCCGGGGCGTAAAATAGGACCGCATCTGTTCTGTTGGCCGCCGAGCTTCGGCGGCTGGCGGGCAATCTCCACGATACGGCTCGGCGACGTCCCGATGTTTCTCGCAATCGCCGCTCTTTGGGCGCTCTCGCCAGAACACGACATCAATATCTCGCAAATGCCTTGGGAGGAAATTCTGGCAGGGATAGGCGCTGCTGGGACCGTTCTCATACTTACAATGTTCCTAATCGGGCTTTTCACGAAGTCCGCGCAGCTTCCGTTCAGCGAGTGGTTGATGACTGCGATGACGGGTCCGACGACCGTCTCAGCGCTCTTGCACAGCGCCACGATGGTGGCAGCGGGCGCCTTCGTCTTCATGAAGGTTAGTTGGTATATCCAGCCGTGGGAGCTTGCGGCGCACGTTCCGGGCTTAGAAGTTGTTTATCTTCTTGCATTGCTCGTCGGGCTGCTCTCTGCACTTTACGGGGCGTTAGTGGCGACGGGAATGCTCGAACGCAAGGTTCTGCTGGCAGCTTCGACGATGTCCTCATTAGGACTCATGTTCGGGACGGCGGCGGCGTCCTGCTGGATTCACGAGGAGATTGCGGGGATGAATTTGGCGTTGCTCGTTGCGTTCTGGTATATGGTGGTTCACGCTTTTGCGAAAGCGACGCTGTTCCTCGTGAGCGGGCATCTCATACATGCAACGCACAGTCGCTTCTCAGAAGGAGATTTGGAGCTTGCAGGACGAATGAAGACGGCGTTCGTGGCGACGCTCATCGCAACGACGTTTCTTGTCGGCATCCCGCCGCTCACTGCTTATTGGGTGAAGTCTGCAATGGATGAAGTGATGGAACACCTGTTGTTGCACGAATACATGCTTTTGCCGCTTGCTCTCCTGCTTGCGACTTCGATAACATATTCGGCAATTCTCGCAAGATTCTTCAGCCTCAATTTTTTCAAAGGTGAGAAGCCGCACCACTTGCACCTTGAGCGGTTACCCTTGATGGAGCTTGGGTATTTGGCGATGGTTTCGGTGCTGTTTGTCATCCTCTATCTGTTATTTGAGAGACCCGAGCTTGTGGAGCTGGCGCATGCAGGGTTCAAGCTGTCGTCGCTGGCGGTCGGGCTGGCAGTGCTCGTTGCGTTCCTCGTTGCGTTCTTCAAGCCGAGAGTGGCGGTGCTGTCAAAAATCGGGACGTTCTTCAACGACAGGATGTATATGCCGTTCCTGAACGATCTTGTTTGCCCGGTCGTCGGTTTTGCGGTCGCACGGCTCGTCGACTACGGGAACAGAGGCATAGATGCCTTCTTCAACACGAGAGTTATGCCTACGCTCTTCGCAGCGCTTTCTAAAAGGATTAGAGCCATTCAAGTTGGCTACCTGCGGAGCTACACGAGAATCGTGTTAGGACTGGTGATGATTTTCCTAATCGGCGTTGCAGTTTGGGGGGTGTTGCCGTAGATGTGCGTGCTGCTGAGTGCCGTTAACGAGCTGACGCTCGCTGCTCTTGTAGTTCTGACGCTTGGAGCGGTGTTTTCGTATAAGTGGCGCAATCTGGGGCTTGCGGCGGCGGTAGTTGCCCTGATTTTAGGGCTTCTTGCAGCGGCTTCATCCGCTTACGGGGCACTCGTGTTCGCAGTCGCACTTATTAACATTCTCTCGCTGGTGACGCTCGACAACAAGATCAAGGGCATTGATTATTGCCTCGTGGCGCTTATGGGGCTCGTCACCCTCATTTTCTTCAGCGTCAAAGGTCTCTCCTTAGTTCTTGCGGCGCTTGTTTTAGTCTCGGTCCCGACTTACGTGCTCGTGATGCTCAGGGAGGGCGGCGTGAACGCCGAGGTCGGGCTGAAATACATCGTCTTTATGGTCTTCGCCACCGTCCTCTTTTTCCTCGGCGCAATACTCCTTGCAACAGGCGGCGACCCGCTTATGGGGTACGTCATGCTGATTCTTGGGTTGAGTTTGGAGGTAGGTGTGGCGCCGCTGCACGAGTGGGTGCCCGACGTTTTTACGGCGGCAGACCCGATTCCAATCTCAGTGATTGCGTCGGTTGCGAAAATAGTGCCGTTCGTGGCGGCATTACGCATAATCACGAGCTTCGGCTTCGACGAGCGTCTTGTGTTGTTCACAGTGATACTTGCGGCGTTTTCGATGTTTGTTGGGAACATCGGGGCGCTGACCGCACGGGAGCACGCAAGGGTCCTCGCTTATTCAACGGTCGCAAACATGGGTTACGTGTTGGCGTGCTTGGTGGCGGCGACGGTTCCTGAGTATGTGGCGGTGGCGTTGGCGGGCGGCTTGCTCCTCCTCTTTGCAAACAGCTTCGGCAAAATTGGCTTCTTCAATGCCATAAAGGGCGAAGGTTCGTTTTCGCCATTCATGTTCGTCCTTGCGTTTTCGTTCATTGGCGTCCCGCCGCTACTTGGCTTCTGGGGCAAGCTTTATATCTTGTGGTCGCTCGTCGGCGTCGGTTATTTCTGGCTCGCCACTGTCCTTGTCCTGAACTCAGCGATTTCAGTTCCGTATTACGTGCGGCTTTCAAGGGAGCTCGGCGTCGGCTGGCAGACCCGCATAACCGACATGGTCGTGCTCGTGGTCACGCTGCTCACGCTCGCCACCGTAGTATTCCCGCTTGTGGAGTGGTTTGTTAAAGGCGTGAGCGTGTTGAGCTTGGGGGTGGTGTGAATGATGCTGGAGGCAGTTGCA
>QMVQ01000017.1 GCA_003661185.1 Candidatus Alkanophagales archaeon
AAAAAGATTAACAACAACCCTAATAAGAGCACTTTCTTCATAGATTCACCTCCTTCTTGCTAACGCATCTGAATTGGCGGTTCAGCATAAATAACTTATGGAGGATACTAATGGACTTTAGGTGAAAGAATAATGAGCAGACATGTTATAGAGGCGAGTGGTAAAACGAGGATAGTCATAGAAAACGGGGAGATAAAGGAAATTGAAGAGCCAAAGCTTGAATATTGCCCAGTTCAAGACATTCTTCTTGGTGTCAAGCGGATAAGCGTCGAGACGATTAGGCGGGGAGTGGCGCTGCGGGTCGAGCGTTTCGGGATGTGCACGCCACGCCGCGTCATCGAGCTCGACGACGACCTCGTGGCGTTCGGCGCCTCCGAGATTTTCAGCAGCGCCGTGCGTTCGGGGCTGCTCGACGCCGTCGTGCAGGTCTGCGACGGCGCCGGCACCGTCGTCGCCGCCGACTCTCGTGTCGTTCAGGGCATCGGCGGCGCGATGTCCGGGCTCGCCGAGACGTCGCCCATCCCCGAGGTCATCAGAAAGCTTAAGACAAAAGGCAGCATCATTCTCGATGAGGCGAACGCAACGATAGACCAGGCAAAAGGCTTAGAACTCGCGTTCGAGAAGTACGACAACGTAGGCGTCACTGTCTGTAACCTCGATGATGCGAAGCGGTGTAGAGAGGTGGAAGCTGCGAAGCAAGCTGCCGGCGAAAAGAAAAGTGCGGTGCTCTTCGGCGTGCACGTCACCGGGATGAGCGAGGCAGAGGCTAAGAAGTTTATGGAACTTGTGGACCTCGTGACGGCATGCGCCTCCAAGCACGTGAGACACCTCGCAAGCAATGCTCTCCTCCAGTTGGGCGTCGCAGTTCCCATTTTCGTGCTTTCGGAGAAAGGTAAAGAAGTAGCCTTAAACAGAATAAAGCACATAAAGAGACAAATTTTGATAAAAACGGGTGAGCTACCGGAGTTGCCAGAGGGGCGTCAACCGAGACCTCTTCTCTAATGTGTGACGGAGTGGTACCAGCTCATCACGTATTCGGGGAGCTTGAAGCCCCGCTTGTAGAGACGCTTCACGAGCTTCAACGGCAACGGGCTCAGGAGGAACGCCGCCCGCTCGTAGAACTCTACAGGCGATGCCCTTATCATGAAGCTTTCGGTCATTTCTGAAAGTGTTGAGCGTCTGCCCACGATGGAGTAGGTGTATGCGCCGAAGGCTTTGAACTCTTCACACCATTTTAGGACGGGGTCGGTCTCGCCGCTCCATGAGATGGAAATGAGGATATCGCCCGCCCGCGGCTTCGGCGCCAGCGGTCCTGCGAGGTAAGCTTCGTCACCGATCGCTCGCTTCACGTGCTGCAACCGTATCACCGTCATTCTCGCCACTTTCCTTGCCGGTCCGAGTCCGCCGATGATGACGTGTCCACGACGCTCCATCTTCTCGATGAGACACTCGTGCGGCTCTGACGTCACGTATTCGTCAATCAGCCGCCCCACCACCCGCATCTCTTCTTCCATTTTCCTGAAGACCGCTTGAGCGTCTAACCCCTCGTTTATCGCCTCCTTCGTCTTCTGCATCAGGAGCATGCTCCCCAGCTCGTAAATGTCGTTCATGATTCCATGCTTTAGAAACTCCTCGGCGCTATTCGGCGCCTTCTCACGTCCTTTAAGCTCGATAACCGTGCCGAAGTCCTTCTCGTTAACTCTACCTATCGAAGATTTTGTGTTTGAAACGATGGCGTCAATCGTGAATTTTTCGCTCCCGGTCCCTTCTATGTATTTAATAAGCTGCTCCACAGTCCTTTTCGGAATCGAAGTCTCGCCGCTCCCGGAATTGACGACCAAAGCTATCCTGTCGTATTCCTTTTCAAGAATCGGCGCCGCCTCCTCGATGTTCCGCCCCGGAAAGTCTATGTCGTCTATCGTCTTTACTTCCTTGCGTATTTGACCCAACCCGATGTAGAGGGCGCACTGCGAACGCCCCTCGCCGACGGGGATTAAGCAGTCCGCCGCCGCGATGTCTTCGTAGAACCTCGCAAACTCGTCCCGCCGAACGCACATCACGTTCTCAAATATTGTGTTTATATATTGCTCCTCTTTACAGACTCTCATCCCAGACTCACACAACTGCCTCTTATTTATGAAATTTTCGGTTTTTCTCAAATAAATCTACTGCGAAAACTCAACAGCGTCTCTCTTAGCTACGTTCTTCTTTGCGAGCGACAATCAATCCTTGAAATACTCGTTCACTCCGCTTAGCTCGAATTTTTCTGCGGCAAGCACGTTCCGTATAAACCTGAATATTTTCATGCGCACCTCGGTCGAGATGTGAGGATACCAAAGCGGTGATGCTATCACAAGCCCTCTAAAGGCGTAAAACGGCTGTATCACCTCTAAAAGTCCCTCGTCTCCAGTTCGCTCCAAATACTTTTCGAAAAACACGTCGAAAAGCTTTTTAAACTCCTTTTCGAGCTTGCCGTATTTTAAGAGCGAGCAGAAAATATAGTTTATGGTCATGGAGGAGACGTCGTCGGCGGCTTCGCCCCACTCGCCCCTGCTCCTGTCGAGGACTGTGAAATCTGTGCCTTGGCGGAAAAGCACGTTCCATGGATGAAAATCACCATGAACAACGCAAACCCTATGCGTTTTTTTCCTCAACCGCCACCGCCACTCCACGCAAATCTTCTCCAGCTCTAAAAAATCGTCTTCGGACATGAAGTCGAGGCAGCTCGTGCCGTCTGCGAAATAGCTGTCGACAAGTCCGAAGATGCATTCACCATGCCCAACAAGCTCTCTTACACGCCTGACATAGAGCGCTCTGTGCTGCTCGCCCCCCCTCTCAGCGTGTATTTCCGCAAGGTATTCTGCGAGCGCCGCTGCCCGCTGTTCATCGAGCGGTCTAAGCCCTTCCTTGCTTATCCTTTCCAGGTCTTTGTAATATTCCACCCCCTCCGCCTTTTCGCAGAGCAAAAAGAATTCGGCGGCATCGCTTACTGACTTTAAAGAGCCGTCATGTGCGAAATACCCGACGTCGAGCGCCCGGACGTGCTTCCGTAGCTTGTTGAAAGCGGAATACTGCCAGAGGAGGACTTGAGCTCTGTCGGCGAAGTGCTCGTGCCCGAACTGGTCGCCCCGCATCGAGGACAGCACCGCCTCAGTTTTTTTGCCCTGCACCTCGAAGACGACGAGGTAGGGCTTGCCATAGCCGAAGCCCTTTAGTTCTTGCTCACCCTGCGGTGCGAGTTCGCCCACTCTCACTACATCCACGCTCGCTCCAAACTTCCTCTTTAAATATTTGTGTATCTCCTCCATCGCCTCATCCCCCTCTGGATTTATTGTCCTGCAGCTCGACGGCGAACTCCGCCTCGTCCCGTGCCATACTTTTCCTCAGGCTCAAAAACCTTCTTGCCCACGACTTTGCCGTTAAGCGTTCTGAAGAAGCAGGAGCGATAACCGGTGTGGCAAGCGCCGCCGACCTGTTCGACCTTCAGGAGCAAAGCGTCGCCGTCGCAGTCCACTAAAATCTCTCTTACGATTTGCAGGTGCCCTGAAGTTTCGCCCTTTTTCCAGAGCTTCTTACGACTCCGGCTCCAGTAGTGGGCGACGCCCGTCTCTAACGTCTTCTCTAAAGCCTCCCTATTCATGTGCGCTAGCATCAGAACCTCTCCAGTCTTGTAATCTTGCGCTATTGCATGTATCAGCAAATCTTCCCCCTCCCGCTCCCGCTCCCATCTCAACTCAATTTTCCGCTCCGGTTCTTTCTCAGCCATGCTACCGCCTCCTCAAGACGCTCATCACTTCCCTCTGCAAAGCGACCATCATGTCGCCGAGCAGCCCGAACACGAGGAACTGGATGCCCGAAGTTATCAAAAGCGCAGTGAGTACGGCGAGAGGCACGTGCGTTACTCCCCTAAGCCACTCCATCACCACATACGTGCCAGTGAGGAGTCCCGCGATTATGAATGCGGTGCCCAGGACTCCGAAGTAAAAGATGGGATTGTAGGTGCGTGCGAGTATGTAGATTGTGTATGCGATGCGGAAGCCGTCGCGCAGCGGGCTCAGCTTCGTCCTCCCCCGCCGCACGCCGTAGGTTATCGGCACTTCTTTTATTCGGAAGCCCTTCTTCACACACTCTATCGTCATCTCCGCCTCTACCTCAAAGCCAGGCTTCTTCAGCTCTATGCCCTCAATACACTCTCTGGTGAGCGCTCGGTAGCCTGAGAGTATGTCCCGCAGGCGAATTCCGTAGCCGAAGCCGAAAATCCTGTTTATAATCTTGTTCCCAAGCCAGTTTAGGCGGCGGAATGCTCCTTTGTGGGCGATGCGGCTTCCGATAACGTGGTCGGCATCGCCATCGAATATCGGTTTTAGAAGTTGCTCAACCTCGCTTGGAGAATACGTGCCGTCGCCATCTATCATGACGATGACAGCAGCGTCCGTCTCCTCCAGGATTATGCGAAATGCCTGAATTATCGCAGCACCTTTGCCCTTCTCCTCCTGTATGACGACTTTTGCACCTTCGCCCCTTGCGATTTCAACGGTGCGGTCTGTGCTTCCTCCATCTATGACGAGGATGTTGTCGTAGCCCATGCTCTTAAACTCCCTGACGATGTCGCCGATGGACTGTTCCTCGTTGAGCGTTGGTATCAAAATGCAGACTTTTTGACGCTCTCCTGCTTTCTGGCGCTCCATTTTACCGGATATCGTTGGCGGAATACCTCTTTCTATCCAGCAGCTCCCGCTTCTTCCCCTCGTTCCAACCGCTCACCGCTTGCACGTAGCCCGTGATTCGGGAGAGGTAATCTACATTCTCAGAGCCACAATTCGGGCATTTGTCGTGGAGCCCGGGTGCGACGTGGAAGTCGTCCATACAGACTGTCAGGTCTTTCGTGAAAGCAAAGTAGCCAATTTGCGTGTTCTTGGCGATTTTCATGGCAAGGCGTTTTATGCCCTGCGGGTCGGGGTAGCTCTCGCCCATGAAGATGTGGAATATATTACCGCCATCCACAATAGGGAAGAAAATATGTTCAATTTTTATGCGATCTGTCAGCGGAATATCCGCAGACGGTGGGACGTGCGTGCCGTTCGTGTAGTAAATGGGGAGGTCTCTCGTCTTTTCGATGAGCGCCAATGCCCTTTCGACATCGCCTTTAACAACTTTTATTGCTTTCTCTCTCGTTCCTTCATGCAGAAGGTCTGCAACTGCGAAACGCTGAGCGCAGCTCTCGGCAGGCGTCCTCGCAAGACGGATGTTCATGTCGTGTCGCCGGCATAACTCCTTGGCGTAAAGCTCCATCTCAGTCATCGCTCTAACAGCGAGACGCAATGCCTCTTCGGACTCGTGCATCTGCTTCCCGGTGTGGTATTGCACCATGTCGTTGATGCCGACGACGCCTATAATGAAGACGAGGTCGTCCAGATACGTGGCTACTTCGCCCTTCTCACCGGTCACGGGGTCTTTAGGGCGTTGCGTGAGGAATGGCATCCGGTTATTTTTCATAATGTAGTCCATCCACTGCCGCTTCACCTTAAAGACCTCGACGGCGAGGTCCATCATGCGTTTCAGCTCTTTAAACAGCTGTTCGTCATCGTGCTCCGCCCTGTATGCAGCTCTCGGACAATTTATGGTCACAACCTGCCAGCCGCCCATCGAGAAGTGCTTGCCATTGCGGAAATGGACCTTATCAAGGAAGTCTTCATCGTCGGGTGACGTCACGAAGTTATATGCGCAGCACTGGTAGCAGGAGACGCCCTCGCCGCCGCCCCGGTACTCAGGCATCTCGTTGTCGAAGTAAGGCGTGCCGAACTTCGCCGTAAGCTCGAAAGCTAAGTCATAAAGCTCGTCGTAAGTCGGAAGCTCAGGGTGCTTCTCGTCAAACTCCCGAACCCAGTCGTCAGGCTCCAGAAAATCCTTTTTGAGTGCGATTTCAGGCTTTGGGAAGTTAAAAGGCTTACCCCAGTAGTCGCCTTCGAGCATGACCTCCATGAGCGCCTTGAAGGTGAGGCGAACCTCCCGCTCGAACTCGCCGTAAGTGCGGAGCGGCGCCTGCTTACCATCCCAGATGCACCCCTTGTAAACAACTGGAACAGCTCGCCAGATTTTCGGGACGCCGGGCGTGAGCTGAACCGAGCTGAACACGAGCTGCCCGCCACGAGCGACTTGCATTTGCGTCATCTCGAACACGAACATCTGCATCAGCTGCTTTATCTCCTCGTAGCTCAGACCCTCGAAATAGGGAGCAAGGAACGTCAGGAAGTTGAAATAACCCTGACCGCCGGCGCAGTTCGTTTGTGCCGCCCCTAAAACCTTGACCGCATGCAAAACCGCAACCTCCGGCTTCTTTGCAGGGCCGGCGACGGACGCCTTCACTCCAGTGCCGTCAGGCATGAGCCCGTAGTAGAAGAAATAGCGGAGGTCATGGTCCATGCAAAATGGGCGAGTCCCGAAATATTCGAGGTCGTGAATGTGGATATCCCCACTCAGATGGGCGTCGGCGAGGTGCTGAGGCATCAGCAGCAAATACTGCTCCTTGCAGATTTTGTCTGCCTTTTTCTTATGCGAAGTCTCGGCATTCTCCTGCAAATTTGCGTTCTCTTTTGCCTCGAAGCCCTCGCCGATGTCGATAAGATGTGCGTCATAGACGGGCGTGCCAACCCGCGTGCAGATGTTCTTCCACTCAGTTGCCGCATACTCCTCAAGCAGAATCATGTTCACGATTTCCCGAATGAGCGCACTTGAGAGGTTCTTAGTGACGCCCATTGCCAGAATTCTCTTTTCAGCCTTAGCCGCAATCTCACGGGCAGTCGCCTCATCTATTGGTGGAATGCCATAAAACTTCTCACTTAGCTCGGTCTCCCTGAGGAGTTGCCTTATTATTGCGTCTTTGTCCCATTCGAGGATGTGCCCGTCGCTTGTTCTAACTTTGGGGAGGCGGAGCTTAACCCCACTCAGCGTCGTCTGCACGATGTTATTTTTACGTTTTACAGCCGTCTCATGCACCCCCCTTAGCTTTAAAGTCCAAAGCATCTAAAATCCTCTTCTTTTTCAATTCCCCGCCTTCGAATATGTCGGCATACGTGAGGAATTTTTCGCCGACTTGAAGGACGGGGGCGGTGAGCGTGAAGACGCCGTGCAACCGCAGCTCCGTGAGAGCCTCGGCGGTCGTCATGTCCACCTCCTCATAGCGGACGCCCTTAGCTGCGAGGAACTTTTTTAAAAGCTCACAATTAGGACAACGCTCCGTTGTGTAAACCCGCACCTTCATCCCCACAGCCTCCTTACTACTTCCTCCTCCTTAGCTACTTTAATTTTTTTGCATTAATAGTCAAACAGCGATGAGGGAGCGTTTTATTTTCAAGGAGACGAACGTCCTGATAATCGCTGACGAGAGCGAATATGTAGAGGCGGCGAAGGATGAGATATTGCGGCAAAGGCGGCATTTGGAAGCTTTTATCCGGGAAGACCCTCTTTTCCTCGTAACTTTAGAGCGTTATGAGCTCGACTCTTCGAGGGAGCGGTGGGCGCCGGAAATCGTGCGGCGCATGATAAAGGCGGCGGCGAAGTTTAACGTCGGACCCATGGCGGCGGTCGCTGGGGCGTTGTCGGAACTCGCTGTCGAAGCGATGTTTGAAAAAGGGGCGACGTATGCCATCGTGGAGAACGGCGGCGACATCGCCCTCATCAACGACCGCCCGGTGCGCATCGGGATATTCGCCGGCGAGCACAGCCCGTTTTCAGGGAAGTTCTCGCTAAAAATCGAGCCGCAGCGCGGAATTTTGGGCGTCTGCACATCGTCGGCGACTGTCGGGCACTCCATAAGCTTCGGCGCCGCCGACGCCGCCACCGTCATTGCACGGGGGGGAGCGCTTGCAGATGCCGCCGCCACGGCGCTCTGCAATGCCGTTAAGGACGAGACTTCCGTGAAAAAAGCGTTTGACGTTGTGAAGAGGGTTGAAGGCGTCGAAGCTGCTTTAGTAATTTACAAGGACGTCTTGGCAACGTGGGGGCAAATGCCCGAAATTTTGATGGGCGTCTCCAGCTCTACACTCAGCACGTTCAGCTAAGGAGATTTTATACTTCTATTGTAAGCGCCGGCGCCGGGCACGTTACATAACGATATCATGTAGTAATATCCCATTTATGTCATTCTGACAGTCCAGTTTTGCGGAACAAATAGTTTCCATGTTTGTAAGTTGCTTTTTGAAGCAATACGTTGAACTCTCTGAATTACGAGTAGATGGATATCCAAGGCATAGATTCTCCCTTCTTTGCCCACCAATTTTGCACAAGGATTGTGTAACTTCCAAGTCCACAGCCATGACGAATACATAATCTCCTGGCTATATCTCCACATCTTTCAAGATTGTTCATGCGAGGGGAGAAAAAATCGCGAAATTTGTAAGTGAGAAACATAAGTTTGAATGTAAATTGAAATCGATTTATTCATAGTAATTTTCTCCTATTTTTAAAGGTGATATATAACTCGTTATACATACATTGCATACATCCCGGGCGCAATCTAATCTCACATTCGGTTTTAATTAAGATGCCATCCCTGTCGAAGAGGGGACTTTCCGCTGATAGAGGTAAAAGAAAAGCGAGGGGTCAGCCCCGCCGCTTTCCGATCATGAAGTCCGCGATGGTGTTTTTCTGGATTTCGGAGGTGCCCTCGTAGATTTCAGTGACTCTGGCATCTCTTGCGAGACGCTCGACCTCGTATTCGGTCATGTAGCCGTAACCGCCGAGGATTTGGACTGCTTCGTAGCACACCTCGTTCGCGATGCGGGACGCAAAGTATTTCGCCATAGAGGTCAGCTTCGGGTCGATTCTCCGATTTTGGTCGAAGTTCCACGCCGCCTTGTAGACAAGGTTCTTCGCCGCTTCGATTTTCGTCGCCATATCTGCAATTTTGTGCCGAATCACGGGCATGTCCGCCAGCGGCGCGTCGAATTGCCTTCGCTCTTTTGCGTATGCGATTGCCCGCTCCAAGGCGCCTTCGGCGATGCCGAGCGCTTGCGCCGCAACCTCAATGCGGCTCTCGTCGAAGAACTCCAGCACTTGGTAGAAACCTCGGTTCTCCTCGCCGACGAGGTTTTCTAGTGGGACTCTGGCGTCGCTGAATGAAAGCTCCGCCGTAGAGGTCATGCGGATGCCCATCTTGAGCCCGAGGTCGGTGGCGTCGAACTGCTCTTTTGGCACGATGATTGTGCTCATGCCCCGGTATTTCGGCGTCGCATTCGGGTTCGTTTGACAGAGGACGATTGCGAAGTTGCAAATCCCGCCATTGGAGATGAACGTTTTCGTGCCGTTAACCACCCACTCATCGCCGTCTTTGACTGCGACGGTGTTCATCTCCGTGATGTCGGAGCCGTGGTCGGGCTCGGTGAAAGCGCCTGCGGAAATCCACTCGCCCGCACAGACTTTCGGGAGGTATGTGGCTTTCTGCTCGTGCGTCCCGAACCACTTTATAATCTCGCATGCGAAATCCGCAAGCAGGATGCACGTGCCGAGTCCGGAGTCAGCTCTGCACATCTCCTCAACGATCAGGGCGTTTTCGAGAGCTCCAAGCCCTTGCCCGCCGTATTCTTCAGGGTAGTGCACGCCGACAAAGCCGAGCTTTGCAGCCTTCCGTAAGAGCTCGAACGGGTACTTATGCTCAGTTTCGTAACGTAACGCTAGTTCTCTGTCGAACTCCTTCTCGCAAAACTCACGAACGGCTTCCACAATGTCCCTCTGCTCCTCAGTAAGCTCGAAATCCATCAGCATCACCTCAACACTCCTTCCGCTTGCATGTTTTTACTTTTTTCGATTTTTTACGCCCGCAGCAGCTTATATTGCAACGCGCCGCTCACCACGATGTTTACATAGTAGGTAACAAGCCGCCATGCCACTATCACAGGCGCAAGAAGCGACACGCTCACGAACGGCGAGAAAAGTGTGAGGGCGCCGAATTCCGCAACACCACTGCCGCCGGGCGTCGGCAGCATCGTGAGCACGACGATGATCACTTGAGCGGCGAATAACCCCACGAAAGCAGGGCGTGCGCCGAGACCCAATAATATCAAGGAAGGCGTAGAGAAATCCACGCACCAATGTAGTGCTGTGAAAAACATGCTATCTGCAATGCTTTTTTTGCGTCTCAGCAACATTAGCAGACCGTTTTTGAAGTTTTCTATCTCTCTTGCCACTTTTTCAAGCAATCTCTCCCGTTTCGAGTCTTTTGCGCTTATTCTGCCAACAACTCTCTTGATAAAGTTTTGCAGCGGCAAGGATGCTTTTTTGAAAACTTCCGGCCTTAACATGCCGATTAAGGCGGTTAAAACGCCTAAGAGTAGAAGCACGAGCACTGATATCATGACTGCCGTCAGGATACGCTGTAAGCCTGACGTTGCGGTGCCACTCCTGAGCACGCCGAAAAAAACTACGAATGCGAAGGGGAGCATGAGCAAGAAGAAAAATACGTCGAGGATGCGCTCACTCAGCACGACTGCAGCGGCATTGCCAGCGCTCAGTCCGCTTTTGTGCAGAACATATGCTCTAACGGGCTCACCGCCGAGCATTGTCGGCGTGACCGCCGCTGGAAAAAGACCGGCGACCACGGCTTTGAACGACTCCTTCAAGCGTATTTTCGTGCCAAGCGCCGCACTCAGCGCCCGTATGCGAAGCGCTGCAAAGAGCCAAGAGAGGATGTGTGCGATGGCAGCTGCCACAAGAAACTGCAAGCTGATGTTGCGAATGTAGGTTAGAGTCTCGGCGCTAAGCGTGAGAACGCATATCAGGGCTATAGAGACGATGCTCACAGCTAATGCAAAAACAAGCTTCTTTGCGTCGCTCAGCTGCTTCCGGCTTGTAGTTTCCACGTCGGTTTTTAGGGCGTAGGAATTTAAATTTTGGAGGGGAAAGCAAAAGCGGGGGCGGCGTGCGTTGAGAATAGAAAGACCTAGGGGCACGAGGGACTTCCCGCCAGAAGAAATGCGGCGGCGTCGAGCTGTCGAGCGTAAGATGCGAGAGCTTGCGGAGCGTTGGGGCTACGAGGAGGTGCAGACACCGACGTTCGAGCACGTGGAGCTGTTCACATTACGTTCCGGCGAGGAGATTGTGAAGGAGATGTACGACTTTGAGGACAAGAGTGGGCGACGGCTGGCGCTGCGTCCGGAGCTCACGGCGCCTGTGATAAGGATGTATGTAAACGAAATGAAGCTGCGGACGAAGCCACTCCGCCTCTACTACTTTAGAAACTGCTTCAGATACGAACGCCCGCAGAAGGGGCGTTTCAGGGAGTTTTGGCAGTTTGGCACCGAGCTCATAGGTGCTGGGACACCAGAGGCAGAAGCCGAGAGCATAGCGCTCGCATATACGATTTTAAAGGAGTTAAACGTCGAGTTTGAGCTGCACGTCGGGCATGTGGGACTGATAAGGAGCGTGCTCGGCGACGTTCCCGAAGAAATTAAGAATCGTGTGATGCGGCTTCTCGACAAAGGCGAGCTGAAGGATGCCGTGCAGACGCTGCGGCGCTGCGGCGGTGCAGCGAGTTGTGTTGACGACCTTTTGGGCTTGGTAAATTTGAGCGGCGACGCTACCGCCGTTGACGAAGCTTCCGAAATATTAAGGGGCAAGGGAGAAGAGGCGGTCAGCGAGCTGAAAGAGCTTCTTGAAGCTTTAGAGTGTTACGATGTGGACTTTAAGCTGAATTTCAGCATCGCCAGAGGTTTAGACTACTACACAGGAATGGTTTTTGAGGCTTATGCCACGAAGGGACTCGGCGCGCAGCGCCAGATATGCGGCGGCGGCTCTTACCGGCTCGCAGCGCTGTTCGGCGGCGACGATGCTCCGTCAACCGGCTTTGCCATCGGCTTCGATAGGGTTATAGAAATCTGTAAGGCGCCGGAGGAGCGTTGTTTAAAAGTCGTGGTGGCTGCCGCAGGCAAAGAGCCGGAGGTCAGAAGGGCGGCGGTCAGCGTCGCCGAGAGGTTAAGAGAGGACTTCGTGGCATACGTGGACGTGATGCGGCGCAGCCTCGGCGCCCAGCTCTCATTTGCGGATGCCGTCGGCGCGGACTTTGCGGTCATCGTCGGGAAGCGGGAATTACGGGAAAACAAGGTTTTGATTAGAGATTTGCGGAGCGGGGAGCAGAAGTTGATGAACCTGGAGGCTTGCGTTGCGTATTTGCGCTCACTATGACGCCCGGCGTCTCTTCGCCTCTTAGGTCGTTAAATCCTCTAACAACGCCAAAATCTCAGATAGCCGTTGCACGACAGGCACGGCGCTGGCGCTGGGGGCCCCTCGCTCGTTCTTGAGTATAATGAAGCAGCCGGCACGCCTCGCAGCTTCCACATCGCTCCCCGTGTCGCCGACAAGCACGGCTTCGGCTGGGCGGACCGCAAGGGCGTCACAAGCTTTAAGGAGGATCTCAGGGTTGGGCTTACCCCTGCTGACGTCATCGCCAGTGACAACGACGTCAAGATATTTTCCAAGACGGAAATGCTCTATGATTCTCAACGTGTTCTTCTTCGGCGTGTTCGTGACGAGTCCCGTCTTATATTTCTGATGCACGGCTGCGAGCACGCCTCTTGCGTCAGGGAAAAGCCGCATCTTTTCCACGAGCTCGAGTTGCCGCCTTAAGCAGAATCTCACGGCGGCTTCATTCAGCCCCAACTCGCCAATATTATGACGTAAGTCAGGACCCCAGAACCTCTCCTCGAACTCCTTTTTGCTTATGCCTCGCAAGCCGAATTTCTTTATTGTGTCGTTAAATGCTTCATACCACGTGTCCTTGGAGTCCAAAAGCACACCGTCGAGGTCGAATAAAACCGCCCGCACCAGCATCTTGCTCCTCCTTATACTGCTTAACTGTGGAAGCTGCCACAAAAGATTTAAGAATCCCTAGCTACTTAAAACTGTGCGTCTTTATGCTTACGAGGCGAGGCAGTGTGACGGGAAGCGGTGCACCGCCCGGAAACTCGCGAAGCTCGGCGTCGTCACGTCGCTGCGACGGCTGAGAGAAATCCCAAGGAGCACTTTGCTCTTGAGCCCCTTTTCAGAGAAGGCGCTCTCGCAAGAGGACAAAAATGCAAAAAGTATAACAGTTTTTGACTGCTCTTGGCGGCGGATTGAAGAATTTTCTGCCATTCTTCAGCGTAAGAACACGAGGGCGTTACCCTTCCTGCTGGCGGCGAACCCCACGAACTTCGGCAAGCCGTTCCTGTTGAGCTCCGCAGAAGCGCTGGCGGCGGCGCTCTTCATCCTCAGCCACGTCGAACAAGCAAGGGTGGTGATGAGCAAGTTCAAGTGGGGCGACACGTTCTTCAAGCTGAACGAGCCCATGCTCGAAGCTTACAAAAAAGCGAGGAACAGCACCGAAGTCATCACGACGCAAGAACGCTTCATGCGTGATTTCCGACTTACGGCTGCTAAGCGGCGGGGACGCGGACCGGGACGGTAGTGTTGTGGACACAAGACTGTCCTGCATTTCCTTGTTTGAGGGTGCCCCCCCCATAGCCAGAGAGCACCAACGCCACTGCTAAGCATCAATGCCAACACGGCAACTATCGCCGGCACGACGTGTTTACGTCCTACTCGGCGGTGTTTTCATATTTTTCAGTTCTCTGCTAACGGTGAGCTTGTAGAGCTTTTTAAGCTCTTCTAATTTTTCCTTTAGCTCTTCATTCACCCGGCACAGCTCCGCTTGCGATTTTTCCACAGTTCCTCGGTAGCGCTCGAGCGCTTAAGCAGCGTGAGTATTGCGCACGTTCCGATTTCACATGCTACTTTCTTGCCCTTGAGGTCACTTGGCGTTTTGATGCCCTCACGAGCGCCGCCGTCGCCGCCGTAGGAGTGTCGGTGGACAACAGGATTTTGACGGTTTGCCACGAGCCGCGAGTTTCAAGACGCCATCGAGCTCTGCACGTCTCCTCTGCCCGCACTGCTCGAACGCCCGTATCGAGTCGGTATGGAGCAAAAAGCGAGACATGCCCACGCCGCCTTGGTTTCCTCCTTGTAGCCGAAATATGACAAGCATCATGGTTATAAGCAGCAACGCAAAACTATACTGGCATAACGTATTCTAGACGCCTCTCAAGCGCCTTCACGTTTTCTGTGTGACCTCCTCCCCGCACTGAAGTAAGGGGCTCCTCCCCCTCCTCCAGTAAGGCTCATCAGTTGGGATTTGGTCCGCCTTAGGAGGCATCAT